>CAZPPD010001023.1:0-2212 GCA_964588185.1 uncultured Alcaligenaceae bacterium
TACAGCATTTCGCCACGACCGTGCAAAAGTCGGTTGCGAAAGCCACCATCATTGAACCACGCTCGGAGATCTCCGATGCCTCGGTGGAGTACTGTGTCAGCAGTGGGTATGTGTTGATCAAAGAACCATCCGCTGGTCGGTCGTTCGTGACCCACATTAGCAACGTCGTGCTCGAACTCGCGATTCCTCTATGATCCTTTGAAATGTGCATGTTCAAGTTTGAGTCTTCCTGCAAATGGAAAAATCATGGATCAGACTGCATTAGCTCCGTCCGCCAACCGTATCACCCTTCTTGTCGGCAAAGAGAACGTTGGCAAATCGGCGCTGGTGTCCGCCTTGACCGGCCGATCGGCGGCGGTCGCCAATTATGGCGGCTCGACCCTGTCGGTCGAGCGCTACCAAGCCAACGGCTGGACGTTCCTGGATACTCCCGGCATCCTACAGAGCTCGGACACAGCGACGACGCGCGCTGCCCTTGAACGCCTTGGCGAGGAGGAAACTGTCCTGTTGGTTGTGCAGGCGACTCACCTCGATGACGATCTGGCCGACCTAATTCCGCTGCTGGCCGACAAGCGGGGCGCGGTTGTGATCACTCACTGGGACAGGGTGCATGCCACTCCGGAAGCGGCGAATGTACTCGAGCGGCTCCGGGCCGAACTCGGTGTTCCGCTGTTCGCCGTGGACGCTCGGCGACTGGGCGACCAGAGCCGCCGCGAAATCCTTGCTGCACTCGCCGAACCGCTGCCCTTCACGGGCCAGCCGCCCAAAATTCTTGCTGGTTGGAGGATCGAGCCCCCACCGGGATGGATGGAGAATCGATTCGCAGGTACTGTGCTTGCGCTGATGCTGTTGCTGCTGCCAGCGGTACTGGCGGTGGCGTTCGCGAACCAGGTCGCGGGCTGGCTCGATCCACTCGTCGCCGACGTTTCCAAGCCGCTGGCCGACGCCTTGCGGGGCTGGCCCCAGCCGTGGGCGGAGGTGCTGGCGGGGCGTTACGGGCTGGTGACGATGGGACCCCTGCTATTTGTATGGGCGGTCCCGACGGTGCTGCTTTACGCCTTGATGCTCGGAGCGTATAAGACAAGCGGGATGGTAAACCGCATCAACGTGGCGCTGAATCCTCTTGCCCGGCCATTCGGCCTCACGGGACGTGATGTGGTACGAGTGGTGATGGGCTTCGGATGTAATGTCCCAGCGGTGATCAGCACGCGGGCCTGCTCGGATTGCTCGCGTGGAACGGCCATCTCGGCCATAGCCTTTGGCGCGGCCTGCTCTTACCAGTTCCCCGCGACCCTGGCGGTTTTTGCCGCCTGCGGCCGTCCTTGGCTGGTCGTCCCATTCCTGGTTTACCTGGGTCTGACGACGCTGGTCTACCTCCGGCTTACCGCCCCCCGCGAAGCGACCTCCTCGCTCAACGTGATCGTACTGCGCGGCCGAGTCTTCGTCGAATGGCCGCGCTGGCGTGCCCTGTGGACCGAGGCACGCGGAACGCTCTGTCAGTTCTTCTTCCAGGCGCTGCCAGTGTTCTTCCTGATCACTCTGACCGCCTCGCTACTGGCGTGGCTGGGTGTCCTCGACGGAGCAGCAGGCCTGCTCGGACCGTTGATGGGCGTCTTCCACCTGCCCGCCGAGGCGTCGTTGCCGGTCGTCCTGGCGTCGATTCGCAAAGACGGGATCCTGTTGTTTCTTCGTGACGGGGAGGTTGGGGCCGAGTTGGTCGCGCCGATGACCTCGACACAAGTGATGACGGCAGTGTATCTAGCCGGCGTGCTGTTGCCTTGCCTGGTAACGGCGCTGACCATCGCACGGGAGAAGTCGTGGAGGTTCGCCGCCGGGCTTTTGACGCGGCAGGCGGTGGCGGCAGGCGTATTTGCGGCCCTGCTGGGGTGGGGTGGGTGGCTGTTGTTCCGCTGATGGACTTCGGAGGATTCAGCGAAGGCCCGAAGAGCAAGGAGAAAATATGACCGATCGATCCCGCCCGAGCCTCCGACGCTGGGCTACCGGCCTTTTCGACCAGCAACTGTGGTGCTGGGGCGGCGACATCTCCCGGCCCGAAGGGAATGTTCTGCTCGAAATTGGCATGTGCCGGTATCGCTCGCCCGATCCGAAGCTCGCCACCATGTACAAGGCCACCCTGGAGGACGGCGCTGAGATTTGCCTTTGGGGCTTCGGAGTGCTCTACCGCAAACCGGGTGTTGGCTGCGTCTTCATC
>CAZPPD010001024.1:0-2211 GCA_964588185.1 uncultured Alcaligenaceae bacterium
CCTACCACATCATTGTTCTGAACGTTTACCTGCCCGAGCAATTCTGGACATTGACGATTCCTTTTTCGCTGGCGGTGGGAGTTGGCGGGGCGGTCTGGGCATTGCTCTACAAGTATTCCGCGTCCTTATACGCTCCCTGGATAAGTCATGCCATAGTTGACATTGCCATCATGCTTGTCGGGTACGACATCATGTCAGAAATACTTATCTCGACCGGCACCTAATTCTTCATACAAAGCCGAAAAATCTATCCGCCGCAGTTCGGTCTTAAGGGAATTGGGCCAAGATAAACTATAACAGTTAGATTTGAGGTTGTTGATTGCCCCAGGTTTCCTGGTATAGGGAGCGGATTCCGCTTGACCTATTAGTGTATAATTGTATACTAAAGTTAAAATAAGGGGATCTGTTTGACTTCTTTTATTGGAGATAACGATGACAAAATCTGACACCCCAGCCAATGGCCGAAACCACCAAGGGCATTTCCCCCAAGGCAATCCTGGAGGGCGGGGGAATCCGTATGCTCGGCAAGTGGCAAACCTGCGGAAGAAAGTGTTGCAGGTGATTGATGAGGACAAGATGGAGGAGATCATCCTGGAACTGTTTGAGCTGGCCAAAAAGGGGAATCTGCAGGCCATTAAGGTTCTCCTCCAGTATACCTTGGGCAAGCCGGCGGAAGCTCAGAACCCGGATTTGGTAGATGCGGAAGAATGGGATCAAATGAAGGCGGCGAGCGAGAAAGTCTTTCAGGCAGACCGAGTGGTGGGGACACCGGAATTGGAAACTTTTTTGCGGATGGCTCGGGTGACTCGGCCGGGGATTGGGCAAGAGATGAGCAAGAGGTTTGTGGGGAAGCTGCAGCAGGATTTGGAAGCGGAACAGGCAGAGAAGAAAAAGGGCAAGAAGGGAAAGAAGAAAGCCCCGGTGGCAGCGAATGGCAGCAATGGACATCGAAAGAAAAAGAAACCTCCTTTGGTGGTTGAGAATAAGGCTCCTTATGTTTTGGATGCTGGCGAAGGAGTGGCAATAGTCGATCCGGAGTTGGAAGATCGGTTGAGTAGAGGAGATCTTGGACCGTTAACAAAGGGTTTTTCGCATTCGCGAGGAGGAAAGCCGCGGTTAACAAACGGGTTTCAAGGGGGAGAGTCGCGGTTAACAAACGGCTTTTCTTCGAGGAAGGAAAGCGAGCTTTCCCGGAACGAGAAGAAGATAGATTTGAAGACTTTGAGACGGCTGCGGAGCCTTAAGTAATACTGCAAATTTTCTCTTAAGACAATTTTGGGGGAGTTGTAAGGACTCTGGTGGATCAGGTTCCGTAATGAAAGGAGACCGTACCCACATTGTAAACTTCTTCGAGGTTTAGGCGGCCTTTTTACACTTGTTTTCCAGGGTGCGGCGGGACCCCGTCGACTCCGGCTTTTGTTGGAGAACGCGATTCAGCGTTCAAACACAATCCGAATAGGGTTTATTGGAAAACGCTGATCAGCATCAATTTTGACACAAGAAACTGGATTACTGGAAGATTTCCTGGATCGTCTCTCCATTACTGATGGGCAAGGGGCGGCCAAGCGGGTCTCGGACTTCGGTTGCGGGATTGATCCCCAGACTGGCGAACATGGTGGCGGCGACATCATCGGGGCGGATTCGACCGGTAACGGGGTAGGCACCCCGGGCGTCCGAAGAACCGTGGACATAACCACCGCGAATTCCGCCGCCGGCTAAAACCACGCAGTAGCATTGCGGCCAGTGGTCCCGGCCGTCCGGGGCAAATCGTGGATTTGCTCCGATGCGGGGAGTGCGGCCGAATTCTCCCATCCAGACGACTAAGGTCTCCTCCAGCATGCCCCGGTTGCTGAGGTCGTCCAGCAAAGCCGAAAGGCTCAGGTCGGTGATGGGTAATAAGCGGTCCCGCAAGTCGTTAAAGTTGTTGTTGTGGGTGTCCCAGCCGCCATCGGGCCGGTTGCCGTTGCCGATGCTGGGTGCGAAGTAAACGGTGACAAAGCGAACTCCGGATTCGACCAGCCGCCGGGCTAAGAGGCAGGATTGGCCATAAGTCGTCCGGCCATAGCGGTCGCGGACGCGCTCCGGTTCCCGGCGAAGATCAAATGCCTCCCGGACTCGCCGCGATGCCAACATCCCAAAGGCCCGGTCGTAGTAGGTTTCCAAACCCCGAGCGGTTGCCGAGGTTTCCATGACATTGGTTTGCGAATCCAA
>CAZPPD010001025.1:0-2210 GCA_964588185.1 uncultured Alcaligenaceae bacterium
GGAAGGAACCGCCCCAAGTGAAAAAGTTTTCTCCTAAAGAAGGAAGAGCCCATCTTACTTGGATTTTTGTGCATTGGTTGCATACCGCCCAAGGACTTGGAACTTCTCTCCTAAATCAGTCCATTTCGGCGCTCAAAGAACTTGGATTCAAGGAACTATACAGCACTTTTTTGTTAGGAAATGAATCTTCAATGCTGTGGCATTGGCGGAATGGATTTGAATTGCTTTCCTTTCCCGGATCCGTGAGACGAATCCGGGCTTCATTTGATAGGGAGATAATAAAGAAATCCAGGAAATAACCGCTTTAGCCGGTTTCCTTGTCTTCATCCTTTTCCGAACGATGGTCATTGTCGGAATCGTCTTTTTCTACCGGCAAGGATCCAGGTACCAGCTTTGGACCGGGAATTTCCTGTTCCAATAGCGAACGTAACTCCGATCCTTCAATCACTTCCTTTTCCATCAGCCTTTTTGCCACCGCTTCTAAGGCAGCTTTGCGGGATTGCAGGATCGACCTTACCTCCTGAGTAGAGCCGTCAATGATCTTGCGGACTTGAATATCAATTTCCCGGGCGGTCTGTTCACTGTAGCTGCGGTCTCCGTCCCCCAGGCCCGACCCCGATAAAAACGGTGAGGAACTTTGCTCCGGAAAACTAATGCGGCCCAGGGGACTCATTCCAAACTCCTTGACCATCCGGCGGGCAATATGATTGGCTTGCTCCAGATCGTTGGTCGCTCCATTGGAGATTTCCTTAAAGGTGAGTTCCTCCGCCAGTGTGCCCGCGAGGGCAACTTTAATCCGACTTTCCAGTTCCGATTGCGTCACCAAGTAGCGATCCTCTTCCGGCCGGCTGACGACATACCCCAAGGCACCAACCCCACGGGGAATGATGGAGACTTTATGGACAGGATCGGTGTTCGGTAAGGCACAGGCCACCAAGGCATGGCCTGCTTCGTGGTAGGCGACCCGTTGTTTCTCATCATCGGACATTATGCGGCTTTTGCGTTCCAAGCCGACGGTGCTGCGTTCGATGGCCTCTTCAAAGTCCGCCATTTTCACGCTCTTTTGATCCTTCCGGGCAGCCAACAGGGCCGCTTCGTTAACCAGGTTTGCCAGATCGGCCCCAACCGAACCGGGTGTGAGCCCAGCGATGTGCCGCAAGTCCACATTGTCGCCAAGCTTTACGCTACGGGAATGCACCTTCAGGATGGCTTCTCTTCCCAGCAGGTCCGGACGGTCAACCACTACGGTTCGATCAAAACGTCCGGGACGCAGCAAAGCGGTGTCTAATGTCTCGGGACGATTGGTTGCCCCCATAATGATCACACCGCGATTGGAATCAAAACCATCCATTTCGACCAGAAGCTGGTTAAGGGTTTGTTCGCGTTCATCATGGCCGCCGATAGCAGAAACCCCTCGGGTTTTACCTAACGCATCCAGTTCGTCGATGAAGATGATGCAAGGAGCACGGGATTCCGCTTGGGAAAACAAATCGCGAACCCGGCTGGCCCCGACCCCTACGAACATCTCGACAAAATCCGATCCGCTCATGCTGAAGAAGGGAGCATTCGCTTCTCCCGCAACTGCCTTGGCCAGAAGTGTTTTCCCGGTTCCCGGCGGCCCCACTAGCAGTACTCCCTTTGGAATGTGGCCCCCCAGCTTCATGTATTTTTCCGGACTCTTAAGGAAATCCACAATTTCCCGGAGTTCCGCCACTGCCTCATCGATGCCGGCAACATCCTCAAAGGTTATTTCCAGATCTTTTTCCGCATAGATACGATGCCGGCTTCTCCCAAAAGTTAACGGCGAGCTACCGCTGGTAAACCAGCGGATAACAATGAAACCCAGCATCACCACCATCATGATCAAGACGACCGACATTATGATAGAGTAAATGCTGCGGAGGGCAGATTCTTCCTCCTCGCCGCGAAACCCGGAGCCAACTCGCTTTTCCAGAAGTTGCACCAGGTTTTCGGTGTCCCTTTCCAAACCTACCCTCGGAGTAACGAAAGTCTTGATGACTTTCTTTTGTTCGTCTTTGCCGTCCGGGCCGGTTACAGTGGATTGCGTGATTATTTTCCCGCGAATTTTATTCGGGCCTACTTTGACGTCCTCAAAACGAATGCTGGAATCATCAGTGGCCAGCATCTCCTTGAGTTCCCCGTAATCAATCTTCAGAGATGCTGGATCCCGATAGAATAGACTGATTATT
>CAZPPD010001026.1:0-2200 GCA_964588185.1 uncultured Alcaligenaceae bacterium
GTCGTAGCCGACGTGATCAGCTCCAGGTTCAAAGCGACTGCGGCAAACGTTGTCCTACTTGCGGAACTTATTTCAAGCTCATGGTATTCAGCCGAAAAACAAACTGGGACAGAATTTCCTGATCGACCTGAATGTTCTGGATCTCCTGGAACGAGCCGGCGAAATCTCGGCTCAAGATTTGGTCCTAGAGGTCGGAAGTGGAACCGGAAGCTTGACCAATAAACTGGCCGATTTGGCCGGAGCAGTCTTGAGCGTGGAGATAGATCCCTCCTTTTTTTCCCTGGTCAAGGAACTATTGGGCGACCGGGAAAATGTGCTCTTGCTTCATCAGGATGTCCTGAAGAACAAGAATCAAATCCATCCCCAAGTTTTGGGAGCATTAGACGAGGTTCGGAATAAATTCCCAGGCCTTACCCTGAAACTCATTGCCAATCTCCCATATGCCGTTGCCACACCGGTGATCGCCAATTTCTTGATCTCGGAGTTACCCTTCGAACGCATGGTAGTCACTGTCCAGTGGGAGATTGCTGAGCGATTGTTGGCCACTCCAAAAACCAAAGATTACGGTGCCTTGGCGGTTCTGGTCCAAAGTTTAGCGGATGTGCAACTGGTCCGGCGTTTGGGCCCATCGGTGTTTTGGCCGCGTCCGCAAGTGGATTCGGCCATCGTAGCCATTTTCCCCAAAGCAGAAAAACGGCATCACGTCGGCGATGTCAGCCGGTTTCGCAGTTTCCTTCGGGACTTGTATACTCACCGCCGCAAGAATCTGCGTGCGGCTTTGACCGGCCTGCCTAATGGCCGAATATCAAAGAAAGAAGTGGACGAAAAATTGGAAGCGCTTGGTTTCGAAGGGACCTGCAGGGCAGAGGAATTGACGCGGGAACAACACCTGCAACTATGTGAGGCATTTTTTTCATAAACGGTTTATTCAGGGCTCGGAATTTTGATGTGGAGATAAGTTTTTACTGCAAAAATCAGAAATATCCATAAGACTCATTCCCCCAACCCAAGTTCACTCATATTTGCTACCGCTTCGATTTTTTCTATTAAAGCCCACAGTTCCTCCATCGGCATTGCTTCTAATCGATTCTGATTTCCGAAGAAACCGAGCCGAATCGCTTTTTCAACAATCCCATTGCAATTTCAACACTGCCAACTCTGCTCCTTTTTCAATCCTATTTTCAATCCCTTCCTCATAAACGGTTTTATTCATTGCTTGGACTCCTTTATAAGTCTCTGTTTCTAATAATCGTTCAAGTTCCTGTTTTTGCATTTCATCCAAGGGCGAATACGCTTGAACGCATTCGCGGCAAGACCGGAACCTTATATTTATCTCGCAGGAAATGGAAATAGTAGGAAAAGCGGGGTTTCAAGACAGTCATTCGGTCGGGCGATTCAATTTCAATAGGGACCAGCAAAAGGGAATAAATAGTTTCTTCCGCCTCCTGATCAGGGAAAGCAAAGGGGAGTTTCGCAATCAGGTCGACGCTGTGCCGGTCTCCTTCCGGCGGGTCGTGAAATATCTCCGAATTGAGCCACCCAATGGTGGAATAGTCCATCTGCGTAGCCCAATCCGCAAAGAAAAGCTCCAAGAAATCGACAAAGAATTCTTGAACCAGGGATTTGAATCGCTGATCGTGATCCATGGTCCCTCGTGCAGTTTAAGACAAGGCCGCTTCGGCATCCCGGGTTAACACCTCGTTGATTCGCCGGGCAAAATCGGCCGGGTCGTTTATCTTGGAGCCCTCTCCAATCAAGGCCTGATCGTAAAGTAATCGGCAATACATATTCAAGCGGGCATCGTTTTTATCTTTGGCCAGCAAGTTGTTGATCGCCTCTACCGTGGGATGATCCGGGTTCAATTCCAGTATCCGCTCGGAAGGTGGCAATTCCATTCCTCGTCCCATCCGCTGCATGAGCCGTTCCATATGGGCTCCCATGGCACCTTCCTCGGATACCAGGCAAGCGGCACTTTCCTTCAAGCGGCTGGAAAGACGGGCTTCTTTTACCTGGGCGATCTTGTCCTTGAAATATTCCAAAAGATCTTTGAATTTCTCCTTCTTACTTTCCTCTACCTCCTCCTTGCCAACTTCCCCTTTGTCGGCAGCCTTGAGTTTCTTGCCCTTATATTCGTGGAGGGATTGAATCACATAGTCGTCCACCGGATCTGTCAACAGGAGTACTTCATAACCTTTATCCT
>CAZPPD010001027.1:0-2198 GCA_964588185.1 uncultured Alcaligenaceae bacterium
TTGTTCGGGTCGGATAGATTCTTACTTTCCTGGTCTTTCGGGTCTTGTTTGGCCGTCTTTAGAAGCTTCTCCAGCTTTTCCTTAAAATCCTGATCGGATTGGTTCGGTTCGGATTTATTGCGATCTCCCTGGGCATCTTCCTGTTTTGGTCTTTCACCATTCTGTCTTTGTTGCTTGCGGAGTTTTTGCTGTTCGCGGATTTGCTCATTCTGTTTTTGCAATCGCTGGTCTTGCTCCTGCCGCCGTTTTTCTGCCTCTTGTTCTGCCTGCTTTTTTTGCTTGGCTACCTTTTGTTGATCCGCCTCTGGTTCAACCAGAAGGATTTTAAACCGCTTACTCTCCCCAATGTGTCTCTTTTCGAGCGGATAATCGCAGGCATCTCGCGCTTCTAACCAATACTCCAGCACCGTGCCCACCGGGAATGGTCCCGGTTCCCCAACTTCCCTTGCCAGTTTGTCCAAGGCGACCACTTGGTTGTATTCCAAGGTCAAGGGATAGCCCCCATCGGCCAACTTGAACGATTTCCCTTCGCGGTAAGGAATCGGTTTTAAATCCGGGGGCGGGAGTTTGGATTTCAAGACCTTCATGCGCAGAGTCATTTCCTTCAATCCCAAATCATCTACAGCAACTCCGGCGATTTTTAAAATTCCGTTCGTCGGCAATTTGATATCTTTGCCCGGATGATGCAGTTTCGCTTGAGGGGGTTGATCGACCAGCATCTCGATGGGAAAGTAAGACCCCTCAAAGGTCCGCTTGGCCGCCTTGGAGACGAAATGAATCCGAAAGCTACCGGGGTCGCGCAGGGTCCACTTAAACTGTAACGTCTTTGGGTCATTCGCCGGAACCTCGCCAATCAATTGCTGGACTTTGTTGTCCTTGGACTTAATCTCCAGATGGCCGGAATGAAACTTTTGGTTTGCCCGCGCCCGCAGGATTACCTTGGTTCCCTCATATTCTTTGACTTCGGGAAAGATGGCTTCTTTGTTGGGAAACTGCACTTGAAAAGGGCCAATCCCCCGATAAGCCCTCGGCTCATAAAGAATAGTGTATTTCATAACCTGGGGTAGTGAGCGGACTTCCACTCGATACACCGGAGTCTCCACATCTCCGCCGGAGATCTTGTAATACAAGCCACCGGCGGGAATTTGGTCCGCCAGCAATGTCGCCGACCATTCGTAGCCGCCATCAGATTCCAAGGCTTTGGTTAGAAACGGATCCGATTTTCCGTAGCGAAAATGCAGCTTCAGAGAATCCGGCTGGTTCATTTCCGGAATCCGGCCGCTTACACGCACCCGAAAGGTCATCGGTTCATTTTCCAGGACGACCGCATTTCCTTCCTCGGGTTCCAACAAAGTAATGTCGGTTTGAGTTGCAATTTCAATCTCTTGGAACGGCAGAAAGGCGCGGGCCAGGAGAGAGCTAAACTGCCCGGGAGAGGAAACCACCAAAAAAATCAACGGTAATGATAAGATCGCCAGGATTACTCCCAACCACATAGTTTGTTTCAGGCTAATGGCGTTGTCAATATCCGCTTTCTGGACATCCTTGGCTGCTTGCAAGCTCAGGGAATTGCGGATTGCCGGTGACAGCGTTTGATTATGCAAATCCAGCCAGTTCACCAAACTGCCTTTGGCATCCGGAACAGTCTTTTCCAACTGCCGGGCGGCATAGTAGGGATTCACTTGCCTGCGGATGAAGAAGTAAACCAAGCTCCCCAGGTAGACGACCGCAACCACTCCATAAATGACGAAGGCAGCCAGCCGGACCGCCGAAGGCAACTCCAGCCACAGGTCCAGCAACAGAATCGGAACAGCATAAATAGCGGTGAGAACAAAAAAGATCAAAATGGAGGCGGCTAAATCCAATCGCCGAACCCGTCCGCCGGCAAGTGCAAGTTGGTCCTGCAAAAAAGTATCCACCCGTTTCCCGCCTGAGGTGGATTGCCTTGGTTCCAATTGGCTGGCCATTCCATTTCTCCTGGAGATGCAAATTATCTTCTAAATCATTATAGATGTAGGCGGAGATCTCTCACAACAAGTTTCCCACAAAGTTGTGATACGGTTCCGCTTATAAAGACGCGAGAAAACAGGATAGGGATTCTGATTCCTTTCAAAACCCCTCTTTTTGTGCCCTGAAATACGAAGAATTGTTGGGGGGGCGGTGGAAAAAAGATTTTCCCGTTGACGTTAGGTAAAAAG
>CAZPPD010001028.1:0-2198 GCA_964588185.1 uncultured Alcaligenaceae bacterium
GTTATAACCAAGTTCCTTGTTCAGGAGCTCGATTACCCTTTTCGCTCCCTCGCTATTGCTGCGGAACTCGACCCCGCAATAAACATCTTCGGTATTTTCCCGGAAAATAACCATGTTGACTCGATTTGCTCGCTTATTGGGAGCATCCACTCCTTGGAAATACTTCACCGGGCGGACGCAAGCGTACAAATCAAACCGCATGCGCAGATAAACATTTATACTGCGGAAACCACCGCCAATGGGAGTGGTAAGCGGACCTTTTAAGCCCAGGCTGTAATATTCAAATGCCTTCAAAGTATCGTCCGGAAGATACAGGGCTCGTTGTTCATCTTCACTGAGCCCGGCAACTTCTTCATCCTTGACCTCGGGACGATAGATAGCGCGGCCGACATCGCCGGCATGGACGTCAAACCAATGGATTTTGCGTTTGCCTTGGTAGGCCTTTTCCACGGCAGCATCCAGAACCTTTACCGCACACGCAGTGATTCCCGGAACCTTGTCGATGTCCTGGCCAATACCGTCTCCCCGAATCAAACAGACAATAGGATCATCGGGAATTTGCCAATTACCGTTGGCATCTACGGTGACTCGAGTTCCTTGAGTGGGGGCTTGGAGTTTCTGGAAGGTGGGTGCCGCCATAATTTCCTTTTCCTTCAAAGTGAAAAAATACTGCCTTTGGTAGCTGGATTCGCAAGAACTCAACCCGGGGGACTTAGCTGGATTATTGCAAAATCAGCCACCAATTATTCTTTTGATTTACTAAGAGAAGTTAGCTTGCAGCAAACGACTGGGAAAGTCAAGAAGGCGGCGATACCTATTTTCTTTCTTTGCCATTTTTCCTTTGCTATACTTCAACCGCTCAAGGAAAACACTACCCGGAAATCCCAATCCATAAGGTTAATCATGAAACAAGGATTCTTCTTGCCCCTCTTTCTCGCGTTGCTGCTATTGGTTCATCAACCAAATGTTGGGTTTGTAAGTGGCGGAAAAAAAGCAGCGAAAAACATCACGATTACTCATGGGCCCATGTTGGGACGCCCCGGTGCTCACCAAATGGGAATCTGGGCGCGAACATCACGGCCGGGAGAATTTCAGATTCACTATGGGGTAAATGAAGACAAGTTGAATGCCGCCAAATCGGTAAAAACCCGGTTGGAAAATGACAACACCGGCTACATCATTTTGAAGAACCTTAAATCAAACACGAAATACCACTACCAGGTCAAAATTGGCACTACCACGAAAGACGGTTGGTTCCGAACTTTTCCCGACTCCAAAGACTACTTCAACAAAAAGGAAAACCCCAAAGGCTTGTTTAATTTCAAATTTGAGTTTGCCTGCGGCAACAATCAGGGAACTCATTCATTGGGATCTCAACTGCCGACCTTTGCAACCATGCTCAAGAAAAAAGTCCCGGAGGATATAGCCTTCGCCATTCTCAATGGTGATTGGCTATACGAGGAAGATCGGGAATTCTCAGCCAACCAGTGGCAGAAACAACAAGGGCTAACCGACAAGGAATTGCCGCCTTTGCTGAAATTGGCCCCAACCATCACCGGAGTTTGGCAGAACTACAAAACATACCTGAAAAAGGGGAAAAACCTGGCAAAATGGCACACCCTGGTGCCTTCGTATTATACGCTCGACGATCATGAGATCCTCAATGACGTTGCCGGCTGTGGGCAAGTTGGGTTTCGAGAACGCCGCACAGTTTTCCGCGACACCGCTCTGCAAGCCTGGCATGACTACATTGCCTGGTCCAACCCGGTGGAGTTCACCAAGGAAGCACACTTTGGACATGGGATGTTTAAAGCCGGAAGTGATGTGCTCACCGATCCGAAAGCGAATTTCACCAAGTTAAATCTTAAGCAAATGGCGAATTTGCATGTTCATTGGGGGACTCCGGATGCTGGAGTGAATGATTTTGCCTTGGACAAAAAACCGGGGGATCCGAATGCCGGAGTATATGAGATAGTCAAGGTCCTTAACAAACACCAATTGAAAATTCGCCCTTCCGCTCGAAAAACCGGCGAGCAGACCTATTCCATTGGCCGCCGCAATTACTGCCGCAAACGGGTAAGCAACTGCGATTTCTATTTCCTGGATACTCGCACCCATCGCCAGAAACATGACATCAAGAATCCAGGGAAAAAAGGCCTGACCATGCTCGGCAAGCAGCAAAAAGCCTGGTTGATGGG
>CAZPPD010001029.1:0-2194 GCA_964588185.1 uncultured Alcaligenaceae bacterium
AAGGACCTCCCAAGCCGAAGAAAAGGGCTGTTCCACCGCCTCTGCCCGGAACGACTCCTCCTATCCCCTAAACCTGGTCGCTGGGGTAAAATGATCTTTGTATCAACAAAGCAACAAAGATTTTCCCAAGGACAGACTATGGACCTAGCGCAAGAATTCCTGGCATCCACCCTCAACGCTTTTGCCGCTAACAAGCGGCTGGCTGATCGAGCGATCGAGCAGGTTTCGGATTCAGATCTCCATGTCCCCCTGGATGATAACACCAATTCCATCGCCGTCATCATGAAGCACCTAGCCGGCAACTTGATCTCGCGTTGGACAGATTTCCTAACCAGCGATGGCGAAAAACCCTGGCGAAATCGCGATCAGGAATTTGTCGATACCTTCGCAAGTCGAGCGGAGATAATGGGGTATTGGGAAAAAGGGTGGGACGGTCTCTTTTCAACCTTGGAGCGCTTAAAAGTCGAGGACCTGAGGAGAACCGTATTCATTCGAGGAGAACCTCATTCCGTACCTCTTGCCTTGGAACGCTCGCTCGGCCATTCCTGCTATCATATCGGTCAGATTGTGCAGCTTGCCCGTTTCCATTGTGGGGATCACTGGGAAACGCTAACCATTCCGCGAGGTGAATCCGAGGAATTTAACCAGAAGAATTGGGGCAAGACTGGACGTTCCCATTCCTGACCGCAGGTTCGCCTAATCTTGCCATGCTTGCTTGATAACGACTATCATTTCAGCGACGACAGGAATTCCAGCAGGTGTGCGCCTTCCAGGGGGGTAAGGTCCTTCAGTAATAATTTTGGCATTAAAGAGGTGGATTGCCGAGCGATGCTTTCCACCTCGGCAGCAGAAAGCCTTATGATTTGGTGTTGGGTATTTTTGAGGACCACCTTAGTTTTGCTTTGACGTAGGAGTAAACCTTGGTAAAAATTTCCACGCTTCGTTTCCACTACGTAAGTTGCGAATTTGTCCTCGACTCGTTTCGAGGGATGGAGAATACTATCCAACAATTCTTTCCGGCCGAGTTTACCGCCGATTTTGGAAAGATTTGGTCCCAAGGATTTGCCGGTTCCGCCAATCTGATGACAATTGGAACAGGTCATGGATTGGGAAAAAAATAGCTGCCTACCGGTTTCGGCATCTCCTTTCAAACGTAGAATCCTTTCGGGGTCGGGCGCTGAACCCAACCGTTGGACACGCTGCTCCTCTGGAAGAAAACCTTCAAAAAGATCGCGGACTGTCGAAGGAGATTTCGTGGTTGCGATGTCCAAAATTTCCCGCGTAAGGTTCGGTCCAACCTGATTTTCCTTCATTGCTAGGAAGAAAAATAAGGCGGAAGAGGTTTCCTCCAACAATTTGGTAAGGTGCTGTTGACGTTTTTCCCCGGGAAGTTTCTTTAGACTCGAAATGCTAGGCACCTGCTCGCCTTTAGAGAAAGCCATACCTGCGATCCATTGTCGAATCAACTTCAAACCGCTTTCGTCGACGTGGTGAGATCCTACTCGAGGCATTCGTCCACTACCTAAAGAGGCGAGGCGATAGAGCAGTACGGATCGATGAGGGACACCGGGCACAATTAATTTTCCACTTTTGATCCCGAAATCCCCATGCATCGGAGAAACGTTGATAAGGCCTGATTTCTTAAGGGGAGTGTTCCAGTCCAGAATGATCCGAGCATTGCCTCCGCCATCAGGAACGTGACAATGGGCACAGTTCACATGCAAGTAACCTCTAGCTCGACGATCCAAGCTGTTTTTCACGTCGAAAGGATCCGGCAGGGAAGGATATTCGGTAGGCGGCTTCGATAACAAATGGGATCTTGGAGCAGAACGCTGGCTACGAGTATTAAGAATGGGAACGAGCTTTTTGGTTACCAGTTCTTCCAACTGCTTCGCTTCAATTCTTTGATTGCCAAATTTAGCTTTGAGTTTCCTGCGCACCTGCTCGCGCCATTGATTTCGTGCTTGACCTAACCAATTCGATCGAAGGTGGCCCAAGGATTCCCGCAAAGAAAGTTGATTTAATTTGAAGGCTCCATAGTCAAAGTCGCGATTCATTTGTGCTGTAGTCAATCCAAGAACAAAGTTCGCCGCTCGGGAATGACAAGACATGCATTCCGCCCGACTTGGAATGTGCCAGGTTTTGGTTTGTTTGCCGTTCGCAGAATCGATCGCTAATTTTTTCCGTGTACCTG
>CAZPPD010001030.1:0-2190 GCA_964588185.1 uncultured Alcaligenaceae bacterium
GCGAATTTTCTTGCCATAGGCAAAATCGCATAGCAACTTGCAACCGTTCACCAGCCGCGATAGAAGGGTGGAATAGTCGGCATCATCTACCGGGGTTCCCGACCAAAAACTAACAGCATCGGATCCTAACTCTTCTGCGATGGAAACAGCAGAACACAAAAAGGCCAGGCGCTCGTAGCGTTCTTTTTTGCTGGGGCTTACCAACGTGGGTTGATGCTTTTTCCGGGAGTCCAATAAAAAACGAGCCCCGGTTTCGATGACCGAGCGGAGATTATACTGGTCCAGCAAGCTGCGAATGTCGCGAATCTCTCGGGTCAAATCGGCAGAGAAGGGATTGAGGGAATGAACATCCAAGGTGATGGCAATGCTTTGGTAACCCATTTCTGCCAAAATAGAGATGGCGTCTTCCAGGCGGTGGTGAGCAAATCCGTTGGTGTTATAGCCAAGTAGCATGAGGGAAAAATGTCCAGGTTCAAGATTGCCGTCGCTGGTTTTATGCACGAATCCAACACTTTTAACCCATTGTATGCGGATCGGGGAGCTTTTGCTGCCCAAGGTCTCTGCTTTGGGGATTCTTTGCTGGCGGAATGGGCTGATAGCCATCATGAGATGGGGGGATTCATTACCGAGGTGAAAAAGTTGGAGAATGAGCTGCTCCCCTTGGTGATGGCTTGGGCAACTCCTTCGGGGCCGGTAAAAGATGCTGTTTTCGAGGAAATCGTTGGCTCCATCATCAGCAGCCTGAAGAAAAACAAGCCCGATGCTTTGTTGCTGGCACTTCATGGGGCAATGGTTACCGAGTCCTATTTAGATGCGGACGGGGAAACGCTATTTCGCATTCGCCAAGCCATGGGGCTGGATTTTCCAATTGTGGTGACTTTGGATTTTCACGGCAATGTCTCCCAAAGATTAATCGACAACTGCGACATAACCCTGGCATATCAAACCTGCCCTCATGTCGACCAATTCGATTGCGGGAGTAAAGCAGGGTCGTTGCTGCAGAAAATGCTCGAGGGAGAAATCAATCCCCGGCAAGCTCTTGCCAAGCCGCCGATGATCATCAACATTATGGTGCATGACACTTCGAAGGATCCACTTCGGTCTTTTATAACTAAGGCCAAAGAGTTCGAACGAGAATCCCGAGAGGTGTTGTCGGTCAGTCTCATGGCAGGATTTCCGTACGCGGATGTTCCCCAGATGGGGCCATCAGTTATCGTGGTTACGGATGGCCAGTCGCAGCGGGCCCAAAGAGAGGCAACCAGATTTGCGGATGAGCTATGGCAGAACCGCGCCGCCATGAAAGCGGATTTACCGAATGCAGCCAAAGCCGTATCTCGAGCGTTGCAAGCGGAAATGAAAACACCAGTGGTCTTAGTGGATACCGGAGACAATGTGGGCGGGGGTTCGGCTGGAGATGGTACTGTGATCTTGGCGGAGTTGATTCGGCAACAAGCTTGGCGGAGCGTGGTTTGTTTATATGCACCCGATGAAGTACAGCAATGTATTGCCATGAAAGACGGTCAAGATATTACTTTGAGAGTTGGGGGTAAAGTCGATCAACGTCATGGCGATCCAGTGGAGGTTACCGGCAAGGTTCGCCTCATTCATAATGGAGTGTATACTGAACCGGAGATTCGCCATGGCGGTAAAAGAATCAATAACATGGGTTTGAC
This sequence comes from uncultured Alcaligenaceae bacterium, assembly GCA_964588185.1. Lineage (GTDB taxonomy): Bacteria > Planctomycetota > Planctomycetia > Gemmatales > Gemmataceae > CAZPPD01. The sequence continues at coordinate 1,674 of CAZPPD010001030.1, forward strand.
CGCATTGTTGGAATTGGACAAAGGGAATCTGTTGGTCTTAAATTCACTTCGCCATCCGCCTTTTAGCTTAGGTCAAATCACGTCATTGGGGATTGATCCGAAAAGCATGCAGATTCTGGTCGTTAAAGCAGCAATTGCTTACAAAGCGGCCTATGCCCCAGTTGCAGAGACAATAATTGAAGTAGATACACCTGGTCTAAGCGCCGTAAATCCCCATCGGTTCGATTATCAAAACATTTGCCGGCCTATGTTTCCCCTTAATGAATAGAAAGAGAAACCCATGCCGGGACGGTAGATATTCCAAAAGGATTTAGCATGAACAGAGAACTTTCTTTGGCACAACTCATTCCGGAGCTTCGGAAACAACAACAGCACATACGCCAGGGCGGCGGAGAGAAAGCGATTTCCCGCCAACATGAAAAAGGCCGCTATACGGCCCGGGAGCGAATTGCCAAGCTATTGGACCAGGATAGTCCATTCCTCGAGTTGGGGTTGTGGGCTGCTTTCAACATGTACC
>CAZPPD010001031.1:0-2187 GCA_964588185.1 uncultured Alcaligenaceae bacterium
AGTCAAAAACGCCCGAGGTACCAGTCAGGTTAAGAGCACCACCGTCGAAGTCTTCTCCGGCAATTTTCGTCGGTAAGCCTACTATTTCCGACTTAACGACGATGTGGTCCCCACCGGATGTTCCAGTGACAACCAACTCGCCATCAACGATTTCAGCGCCCGCCACTGGAGCTGGCGTCGAAGCGGCTTGGTTGTCGGTGTTCGGGGTGTTGAGAGCTTCGCCATCTTCCGGCGTCCCTACAACGCCATCAAAGCCGGCCTTGTCGAAATCATTGCGGAGCCAATCGCTCGGTGAGGTCGTTGGCGTTGCCAGTTGCTCCCCGGGGATCCGCGAAGCACCACCGACGGAAAAGGCATTCCCATCAAAGCCAGGAGCCAGAACTACATCGGAGTAGGTCAGGTCCCCAATACCGCCTCGGTAGACCAACTCGGCGACAGCTCCACTACCTGAAAAATTGACGACCAACTTGCTAACCCCGTCGATGTTCAAGTCGATCAATTGGAAGCTGTTGTCCCCCAAGGTCGGAATATCGACCGTTCCCAGGGAGTTATTGTTGATGTCAAACGCTTCGATGGTGCCTGATGGCAATAAGAATCCATCATCGTCGTCACCATGATGCCCCCAGTGGTAATGATCGTCATCGTCGTCATCATCATCGTCGTCATCATCATCGTCCCCATCATCATCACCAATAAATGCACCATCATCCATGTCGAGAAAGGTGATGTAATCGACGGTGTATTCGGAATCGAATTCGAAGACTAACTTGCCCCCGGCGGCCAAGTCGTCCGGATCGCTGGAATCGCCGTCCTCAGAGATGATAAGAACTTCGCCGCGGCCGATCCCGTCTACTGGGTTATTAACCCCACCGATGGCGGCAGCTCCAGTGCCTAGATCCGTATCGCCACCCGACGGGTTTTCGGAATCGAAGATCATGGCGGGAGCCGGACCTTCCGAAACTATATCGAAAGTAAGGGTTGGTCCGTCGTCATCATTTAGGAAGTTGCCCACACCAGCGAAGGTGGCGTTGACCGTGTCGTTACCAGGTGCCACCAACAGGCGGATTTTACCACCGTTGATCACAGCATCCTCAATCGCAGTGACTGCTGCCGGATCGTTGATTGAGACGAACACATCGTCATCATTCATGTCGTCTCCGGCACCGAGATAATCGGCAGTACCAATTGCAGTGGTGCTGGGAGCGAATACAGAATCAATCGAGTCCCTGCCGTTGTTGCTGTCTTGATAGGAAGGCACACCGACCGCAGGGTTGGCATTGGGATAGTTTAGGTTGTGAGGGTCACTCGCGAGAGTCGAGGCCAGATATACCTCAATCGGACCATTGGCAGAGAATCCTGCTTCAGCCTCAAACAGGTTGAGCACAACATTGCTGATTGAGGTGATGCTGCCGTCTCCGGCAAACTCAAAGTCGGCCACTGAGAACCGTTCCTGGTCGCTATTACCGTCTCCAGCTGCATTGAAGAAGGCGTCCGCTTGTTGATTGCTGCCAAAGACACGGATGCCGCTAATGGGATTTGAACTATCAGTACTGCTGGATCCGCTAACTTTAATTTCAGCATTTGTTGAAGCTTCAACACTTATGGAACCCGAGATCGAAACATCCGGCACCATATCGGTGGAAACAGTAACCCTGGAGTCAGCGGCGCCAATGATATTACCCGCTTCGAAGTCATCGAAGTCAATGGTGAAGACCGGTTCGATGGTGTCGAATACGGCAACGCTGTCGATGATGGTATCCCATGGCGGGTTGGCATCGATTGTGCCGTCGTTGTCCACATCAATGTCATCACCGACGGCGCCAGTGAAGCCTTCGACTAATAGGAGGGTAACAGCACCATTTTCGAACTTGTTGGTTGAAAACGGCAAGGTGAAGAATCCGTCTCCATTGGTAGTGCCTACAGGATCTGCACTATCGATTACACCTGCGACGAACGGCCCATCCCCATCAACTTGAAGGATGGTAAATCTGGAGGAGTAGTCGATACCCGGAGTTCCAAAGATTTCAACAAACTCCATGTCATCCGGGCCGGTGTGGCTAAACACAAACTCATTGATAACGGGGATTACGCCAACACCAACAGTGACCGAATCTTCATTGTTCGAAAGATCGTGGTCAACTTGGTCTCCGCTGACAGTGGCGGTGTTGGTGAACTGTCCGGTTTCCG
>CAZPPD010001032.1:0-2187 GCA_964588185.1 uncultured Alcaligenaceae bacterium
GGATGAATACGGCGTCACCGATATCGATTTGACCCCGCGCTGCCCCCATTGTGCCAATCCACTGGAAAGTGCTCAAGCCGTCGTGTGTTTGTATTGCGGCTACAACACTATGAGTCGGACCTTCGGGGAAACCAAAAAAGTCTACGAGCACACTTTTGAAGATTACATGATCCATTTGTGGCCGGGCTTGGCTTGTGTCGGCACCATCTTCCTTCTGTCCGTCTTCTGTCTGTGGTATTGCCTGGTGATGCCGTATTACCCGCCGGACAATTGGGAATGGGCCACTTATGAAGCCGTCCGCTTGTGGGTAGTCATCCTCTCCTTGTTCAGCTTTTTTCCTCTAGGCTATTTCGCCTACCAACGATTGATCATCAACTTCGTTCCGCCGGAAAAGGAAAAGGAATAGGAGCTAAGATGCTCGCCAAGCTTAATGCGTATGCACTGGTTGGCATAGAAGCTCTCCCGGTGGAAGTTGAAGTCGACGCTTCCCCCGGTTTGCCGAAAACCGTCCTGGTTGGACTCCCGGACCAGGCCGTTCGCGAAAGCACTCACCGCATCGAGCGGGCCCTGAGTAATCTCGGCTACGACCGCCACAACGGCCGCCTGGTGATCAATCTCCCACCTGCAGATCTCAAAAAAGATGCCCCCGGTTTTGACTTACCCATTGCCTTGGGGATGCTGGTCGCCACCGGTCAACTTCTTCCGGAGCATCTCATCGGCTTCGGAGCCATGGGAGAACTGGCACTTGATGGAACCGTCCGGCCCATTAAGGGAGCCCTTTCCCTGGCCATGGCAGCCGCCCAACAGAAAACCCCCAACCTCATTGTGCCTTGGGAAAATGCCAGGGAAGCCGCGGTAGTCGAAGAAGTCACCGTCTACGGAGTCAGAAGCTTGGGAGAGGCAGTCGGCATCCTTTCCGGACAGATTGAGATGGAACCGGTAGTCTCCCAGATCAATGAATTGTTCAGCCGCCTGGGAAATTATCCGATCGACTTCGGTGATGTCAAAGGCCAGGAGTTCGCCAAGCGGGCTTTGGTGGTGGCCGCTGCCGGCGGTCACAATGTGCTAATGATCGGCTCCCCCGGCACCGGCAAGACCATGCTCGCCCAGCGAATCCCGACCATACTTCCGCCGCTGACCTTGGCGGAGAGTCTGGAAACCACCCGAATCTATAGTGCCCTGGGCCGGCTCAATGCGGATGAGCCATTGCTCGCCCGCCGCCCTTTTCGCTCACCCCATCACACTATCAGCGATGCCGGCATGGTTGGCGGCGGTCATATTCCTGCCCCCGGAGAAATTAGTTTGGCGCATCACGGGGTGCTTTTCCTGGACGAGCTTCCGGAATTCAATCGCAAGAGTTTGGAGGTCCTTCGCCAACCCCTGGAACAGGGATCGGTTACCATTTCCCGAGCACTGACCTCCACAACCTTCCCCGCAAGTTTCATGCTGGTTGCCGCCATGAACCCCTGCCCCTGCGGCTACCTGGGTGATCCCAAACATACTTGCAAATGCCTGCCCCAGCAGATCGAGAAATACATGGGCAAAATAAGCGGCCCATTATTGGATCGCATTGATTTGCACATCGAAGTCCCCGCCGTCCCCTTCCAGGAACTTTCTGCCAAAGCAGACGGAACCCCCAGCCAAGCAATGTGCGAGCAAGTATTGGCGTCCCGAAAGATTCAAGAAGAACGTTTCGGCAATTCCGGGTCCGGGTTAAACAGCCGCTTGACCAGCCGGGAGATTCGCCAGCACTGCGAACTGGATGAAGAAGGCAAGACCTTGATGAAACGCGCCATGGATGAACTGGGGCTTTCCGCTCGCGCCCATGACCGCATTCTGCGGATGAGCCGGACTATTGCCGATTTGGAAGGCAGCCCCCACATCCAACCGAGCCATGTGATGGAAGCGATCAATTACCGGACGTTGGATCGAAAGTTATGGCGGAGGTGATTAACTATTTAATGGCCATTCCCAAAGTTCACCGTCGTCATCCAAGGCGAGGAACCGACTTCCATCCGGGGCAAAAGCAACACTTCTGATAAGCTTCTTTGGACCGGAGAAGGTTTTCAGTTCCGCTCCTTTTGCGATGCTCCACAATCGCACGGTTCTGTCACTACTTCCCGACAAGACATACTTACAGTCGGGCGAAGCCGTGATGGTAGTAACAGGACGACTGTGACCTGTAAA
>CAZPPD010001033.1:0-2185 GCA_964588185.1 uncultured Alcaligenaceae bacterium
CCGTTCTTTATAGTGAGGTTCTCGGTTCGCAAAAGCATGTGGGTGTGCCAAGAACAAGAAAGTCAACACTACTTTATTATAGGGATATAAATCAACAGGGAAGGAAATTTGTGGATGAGAGCAGCGACCGAGGAAACTTCCGGGTATCTCCCTGGATTTGGGATTCCTCAAATCTTTTGGTTGCCATGGATGACATGCTCGCCCCTACCATTTCCGTTTTTGCTTAAAAGTTAAGTACTTTGAGAATCTAGGCGAGCATGCTCAGACCATTTGCCGGATCACAAACCCAAGATTCCGTGGGACACCCAACCTCCCTTGCATCCAATCGGACGTTTGACTATGACCTTCTCGTGGCGCTACCTCTGCTCGTTGATAACCAAACGAGCAGTTCCTCAAGTCAACCTAGGTTGCTTCGCTTGCCAACCTGGTGAGTTCGGCTTAGTCCATCCAAATGTTATGGAATCATTTCCGTGTGCGCTACTTGATCTTTCTACCGGTCTCCTAAGACCACCGCCGATTCCGCGCCGCACTCCAGACAATTCAAGATTCGCTCTTCGGTTACTTCCCATCCTACTTTGCTTTCTTCAAGTAGGATGCTGTGGGCGGGAGAGAGATTGTTTGCCTCCCGAGTTGGTCCAAACCCAGCAACTGGTCGAAATACGAACAAACCAACCTCCCCAGCAATCTATTGATCCCGACCTCATCGATTCTTTGGTCCGGAAGCTCAAACAGCAGCCTTTCACCGAACCGCCTGCTTCCCAGAAATTACAGATCCTGGCGCTATCGGGAGGCGGGATTAACGGCGCATTTACAGCAGGTGTTCTCAAAGGCTGGACTGCGCGGGGAAACCGGCCGCGATTTGATATTGTGACCGGCATTAGCACGGGAGGCATTATCTCAACCTTCGCATTTCTGGGACCTCAATACGACGACCTCATCGGTACCCTGTACACCAACATCACTAAGGAACAGGTTTACCAGGTACGCGGTCCGTTGGCTTTGTTTACCTCCGATGCCCAAGCCTCGTCTCGACCTTTGCAGATGTTGATCGACTCATACATCACCCCGGCTGTCTTGCAGCAGGTTGCTCAGGCACATCGGGAAGGACGGCGACTCTACATCGGCACCACAGACCTCGACACCCGCAGGTTGGTGATCTGGGACATGGGTGCGATTGCGGCCAGCAACCGCCCGGAAGCCTTGACTTTGTACCGGCAAATTGTGCTCGCCTCTTCTTCGATTCCGGGTTACTTTCCACCAGTCGAGATCGGGGTAACGGTAAATGGCCGGCACTTCACGGAGTTGCATGCCGACGGGGGAACAACAACGCAGGTCTTCGTCCGCGGAACTACCCTTAATCAGGACCCGGAGAAAATTCGCCGCGGTGAGTCTCCTTTGCGTGGGTCGGACATTTATATCCTGGTCTCCGGTAAGCTCTACGCTCCTGGAGATTGCGTCCCTCGCCGCGGCGTGGATATAGGCAAGGCCGCCTTAGAATCGCTTGCTTTCGCTCAAGGCAGGAACGATCTGCTCCGGATATTTATCTTAACTCTCCTCCTGGACATGAACTACCACCTAATGGCTATCCCGCAGGAGTTCCAGACCAGTGGAGACTTGTTGACCTTTGACCCGCAAGAGTTGCGTCGGCTCTATCAGCTCGGCTATCAACAAGGATACTGCGGCAAAGGATGGCGAAATCGGCCGCCGGGATACTACGCTCAAGAGCAAACCTATCCCCGAGGCGGTGTGCATTTCCAAGTGCTCCAGGGACAACCGGTTATTCGATAAGACATCACCTCCAGGGGCACTAATTTTTGACAACCCGAAGCCATCAGACTCCTTCTTTCCTGGAAATCCTAAAGAAGCTGGAATAGGAGTCTGGAGTGGGGAAGAGTTGAAACAGATTTAGTTATCGCCCAAGTTATTGATTTGCATCTGAATGGATCGCTTCACAGATTCCAACAATACTCGGGGAGAGGTGGTTTTCGGAAAAAACGCCTCGGCTCCTTCCTTTCTCGCTCGTTGAGCGAGTGTAGGATCATTCTCGCCGCTTACCAATAGAACAGGAACATTTTGATGTTGCCGGCGGAGTTCCCGCAAGAACTCCAATCCATTCAGTCCCGGCATATGGTAATCGACTACTGCCGCCACAAATCCATTTCGTTGAAACAACCGCAACCCTGCC
>CAZPPD010001034.1:0-2182 GCA_964588185.1 uncultured Alcaligenaceae bacterium
GGACCGGAAATACCTTTCCCTAAGGAGGAGATGATCTCCGAACCGGTATGTCCCTGTAGCATTCATGTAACCCCAAACGGCCAATTCATAATCCTAGGCGTCGATGGACAGACGATTGGTGGCTATCCAAAAATCGCCCAAGTCATAAGCGCAGACCTGAATCTACTGGGACAACTTCGACCTGAGGATAGCATCGGTTTTCAACAGGTAACCATGGGGGAAGCCCAGCGGATTTTCCAGATCCAACAGGAAAGATTTAAACAGTGGATTTTGCGGATGCAAAACTCCTTGATTCGGCATTGAGAAGTGGAATTTGGCCCCATATCTTCGTAAATTGCTAGTATTCTTTCCCATTGAATATTCGGGGAGAAGGGTTCTGGGACATTTCGTACAAAGCACCCTTCGGGCCGTTCCTGCTAAATGTAACCTGACCCCTTTTTCCCCAATATTCAAACCAACCTCAAGTTATCTCGTGCCGACAGTGAATTCGAATGCCAAAAGTACTAATCACCCCTACCACCTTACTTAATAATGATGGACCATATTTTAATATCCTCCGAGAAGCAGGATTGGAGATTGTCTACACAAAAATCCATCGACAACTCCTTGAAGACGAACTCCTGGAGGAACTGGAGGGCATCTCAGCTACCATCGCAAGTTCCGAACCTTACACTCCTCGGATTTTTGAGGCGCATCCTCAATTGCGGGTGATTGCTCGCAGTGGAGTCGGCTACGATGCCGTGGATGTCGAAGCAGCGAGCACAAACAATGTCGCAGTTTGCATCACTCCGGGAACCAATCAAGATGCCGTGGCCGAGCATGCCTTTTCCTTGATTCTGGCTCTGGCCAAGAATGTGGTAGAGCAACACATCGGAACCAAACAGGGAAAGTGGCCCAAGGGAGTAACCCTGCCGGTTCGCGGCCGGGCTCTGGGAATTGCCGGGCTGGGCCGCATAGGCAAAGCGGTCGCGGTCCGGGGGGCGGCCTTTCAGATGCGCCTTTTGGCTTATGAACCCTATCCCGATATGGAATTCGTCCAGAAATATGGGATTACCCTAATTTCCTTCGACCAATTGTTGGCGGAGTCGGATTACTTGAGTTTGCACATTCCCATGACTCCGGAATCCAAGCAGATCATCAACAAGAATACTTTGGCCAAAATGAAACCTTCTGCTTTTTTGATTAACACGGCACGGGGTGGTTTGGTTTGTGAGAAGGACCTTCTGGAAGCATTGCAATCCGGAGCTATTGCCGGAGCGGGATTGGACGTCTTTGAAATCGAACCGCCGCTTCCCGGTCCGCTGTTTGAACTGCCCAATGTTGTATTGACCCCCCATGCCGCGGGAGTAGACCTACAATCACGGGATGATATGGCTGCCGCTGCTGCCGGGGCGATAGCTTCCTTGTATAAGGGGGAATGGCCTGAGGCTCAGGTTGTTAATCCTGTTATCCGTCCGAATTTTCAATGGAAATAGGTTTCCGGAAACCGTCTGTGACCAAATTCTTGTTGTGGTAGGCGGATTGAACGATTTGTTAGGACCAAAGCGTATTCATGGAGAAGAATCATTGTCTACCACAATTCATCCCAGTGCGGTCGTTTCTCCGGAAGCCGAGCTTGGAACCAAAGTAAACATTGGCCCGGGAGTCATCATTGGGCCTGCTGTGCGGATTGGCGATGAATGTTTTATCGGACCCAATTCGATGATCGGCGAACCAACGCGAGAATACTATTATGAACCGTCCATTTATAAACCTTCCCCGGCTCACATTGGAGCTCGGTCAATCTTGCGAACCGGAACCATTGTCTACCACGGAGTTGAATTGGGAGTCGAATTCCAAAGCGGGCCTTATGCCGTAATCCGGGAAAATACCACTTTCGGCCGCAATTGTTCGCTGGGAAATAACTGTGATGTCCAGGCTGATGTACAGGTCGGCGACTACACGCGGTGCCACTCCAATGTCACGTTGAGTCAGTACTCTAAAGTGGGAAATTATTGTTGGCTGTTGCCCTATGTGATTCTGATGAATGACTTCTATCCCCCCAATTACCATGATGCCCGTGGAGCTCATGTCGGGGATTATTGTGTGCTGGGCGGCCGGACTGTGGTGTTCCCGGTGAAAATCGGCTAGCATGTTGTGTCTGCGGCTCAAGCAGTGATAAGCCGGGATGGTAGTGATTTCG
>CAZPPD010001035.1:0-2175 GCA_964588185.1 uncultured Alcaligenaceae bacterium
ACAAAGGGGAAGTGATTAAAGGCCAACTTCGCTATGTAGGCACTGAGAAAAAACAAATCGCTGGAAAAAATCAAACCTGCTACCACTTCAAAGTCACCGGACCGAAAACGCCTGTGGATCTTTGGTTTGATGTGCAACATCGTTTGGTTCGACAGGAGTTCGTGGAATTGGGGCACCGGACGGTAATTGAAATGGTGAGCCTGAACCGAAACCGCTAAGTAAGTTGTGTTGGATCTTAAGGTCCAAAAAATCCAAAGCGGTGTCGAGCCAGGGCACTCCATAAAATCCGAAACGGTGTCGATCTCAAATCATCTCCCATTTCGTTGGCGGGAAAAGACAACTCGGCCCGGTCCTAGAATGACCTCCAACTCGGCCTTGGGAAAGGTTTTGGGATTAACCTTAAACTGATTGCTGGCCTTCAGCATGCTCCGTCTGCCATGACCATCATTAATGCTCAGAAATACCGGAACATGGCCATTCGTCCTTTGTAAGGTGCGGGCAATGCCATCGATGTGTTCCTGGGTGTGTTTTTGCAGATCCAAAGAAATGACCAAACCGGTGGTTCGTTCTTTCTCCACCTGCTCTTGCTCAAGAATTCGGAATAAAACCAAAGAAGGTTCATCCCGGTTCCTCTCTAAGGTTCCATTCACAAACAGAACCTGATCTTCTTGTACCAAGTCTTTGTAGCGGTCGAAATCATCCGGCCACATGAGGCAATCTACCGATCCGGTGAAATCTTCTAATTTGCAGCGAATGTAGCGGGAGTTGCCGTTGCGGGCTTTTTTCGTGTTCAGGTAGCGAATATCCGTCAACATACCGCCGAGAATCACTTCCGAACCGGGATTTACATTGCCGAGTTCTTTGACAGTCGTTTGCGAAAACCGCCGCAGCATTTCCTCATGCTCAGCCAAGGGATGACTGGATAGGTATAGATCCAGGACTTCCTTTTCGAACTTTAGCTTGTCCTTTGTCGGCCATTCCTCGACATTCGGCAAACCTTCCGATACAGGTGGTTCTTCAGGGACATTGGGTTCATCGCTGAAGGCATCAAACAAGTTCATCTGTCCGTGACGGCGGTCTTCCTGCAAGGAGCTGGCTGCGTCCATGGCACGAGGCATGGCCTGCATCAGTTGATTGCGATTGCCTCCAAGGGAATCCAAACCTCCGGCTTTGATGAGCTTTTCCAGGGCTGCTTTGGTTACTAGGTTATGGTCAATTCGTTCGCAGAAATCGAAGAGATCCCGGAAGGGGCCTTTTTCCTGCCGGCAGCGGACAATTTCCTGAGCCGCACTTCGCCCCAAGCCTTTGATGGCCACCAAGCCAAACAAAATCTTGTTGTCTTGGACCGTAAAATCCGGGAAGCAAGTGTTGACGTCCGGCGGCAGAACCGGGCAGCCCAAGCGCTTGGCGTCTTCAATATGCTCGCGCATAATGTCGCGTTTGTTGTTGTCTTCAATCTCACTGGTCAACAACGCCGCCATAAATTCAGGGGTGTAGTGGGCTTTGAGGTAAGCTGTCTGATAGCCTACATGGGCATAAGCAGCAGTGTGGCTCTTGTTGAAACCGTAGCTGCCAAATTGCATGATGTGACCGAAAATCTCGGTTGCAGTCTTTTCGTCGACGCCCCGTTCCACGGCCCCTTTGAGGAATTCTTCTCGCCTTTGATTGATAATGTCGTGTTTTTTCTTACTGATCGCCTTAATACAGGCATAGGCACTGGATAACTCAATGCCGCCTAGGCGGTTGAGGATCCGCATGATCTGTTCCTGATAAACCATAACGCCATGAGTTTCTTCCAGAATTTCTTTCATGACGTCGTTGAGGTATTCCGGTTGTTCTCGGCCATGCTTACGATTGACATACGCATCAACCATTCCCCCACCGAGGGGTCCGGGCCGATACAATGCCATGATCGCGATGATGTCGCGAATGTTGTCCGGCTTCATGCGTTTAAGCAGTTCGCGGATCCCTTCGGATTCCAGTTGGAATACGCCCTTGGCATCGCCTCGTTGTAGCAATTCATAGGTCTTTTCATCATCCAACGGCAGTTGGTGTAGGTCTATTTCCAGGCCGCGAGTTTGTTTGATTAGCTTGATAGCATTGTCCAGGAGGGTGAGGGTTCGCAACCCCAAGAAGTCCATCTTGACGAACCCGAGGTCCTCGACCGAGCCCATG
>CAZPPD010001036.1:0-2174 GCA_964588185.1 uncultured Alcaligenaceae bacterium
TGATCTCCGGCGTTTCTATGAAAGAATGCTGGTTGATTTGTTAATTACATCATTGGGAGAAATTCATGCAGAAGAGATTATTTCTGGGTTTGGCGACAATACTAAACTTTGTCCTAAGCTTTTGTTTCACTCCGGCAGCTTTTGGCCAGGATGAAGCAAAAGATACGCGGCCCAACATCGTTTTAATTATGAACGACGACATGGGCTTTTCCGACCTCGGTTGCTATGGAAGTGAAATTCGCACCGAGAACCTGGACAAGCTTGCGGCCAACGGGTTGCGATTTACTTCGTTTTATAATACCGCTCGCTGTTGCCCCACTCGTGCGTCCTTAATGTCGGGCCTCTAACCTCATCAAGCCGGCATGGGTTGGATGACGGGGAGGCGGACCAAACATGAGGGGTACCAGGGTCAGATTAATCGCCGCTGTGTTACGATTGCCGAAGTCTTGCGAATGGCAGGCTATGGAACTTACATGTCCGGCAAGTGGCATCTGACACACAACTCCAGTGTCAACACGCCCAATGATAGCTGGCCTCTCCAGCGAGGCTTTGACCGATTCTTTGGGACAATCACCGGGGCGGGCAGTTTCTGGACTCCGCATACCCTAACACGGGACAACACGCCAATCAAGGCGCCCAAGAAGGGCTTCTATAATTCGGATGCCATCAGTGACAATGCGGCGACATTCATCAAAGACCACGTCAAGAAAAAGAAGGACAACCCCTTCTTTTTGTACGTTGCTTACACCGCACCGCACTGGCCGTTGCATGCTCCCAAAGAAGATATTGAGCGCTATCAAGGTAAATATCGCAAGGGGTGGGATGCGTTGCGAAAGGAACGGCATGCCCGCATGAAGAAGATGAAAATTGTGGATTCAAAATGGAAGATGAGCCCGCGGCATCCGCAGTCCATTCCCTGGAGCAAAGTCAAGGAAGACAAGAAGGACGAAATGGATTTGAAGATGGCAGTCTATGCGGCTCAGATTGACCGCATGGATCAAGGAATTGGCCGCATTCTGGAAACCCTTCGACAATCCGGCCAGATGGATAATACCCTGATTCTCTTTCTCGCCGACAATGGTGGTTGTGCGGAAGGCGGTTTGTTTGGTTTCGAACGCCGGCGCGGCGGGATTTTAGGGACCGACAGTTCCTTTGCCAGCTACGGTTTGGGTTGGGCCAATGCATCGAACACACCTTTCCGCTTGTTCAAACACTGGGTCCATGCCGGCGGAGTGCTGACACCGCTCATTATTCATTGGCCGGAGCAGATTCCGCAAAAAGAACGCGGAAAGTTGCGGCGGCAACCGGGGCACCTGATCGACATCATGGCCACTTGTGTAAAAGTCGCTAAGGCAAAGTATCCCAGCAAATTTAAGGGAAAAGAAATATGGCCCATGGAAGGAAAGAGTCTGATCCCAGCGATCAACAATAAAAAAATTGAACGAGATGCTATCTACTTTGAACACGAGGGTAATCGTGCCATTCGGGTTGACGACTGGAAGCTGGTGGCCAAAGGAGTCAACGGGCCGGGGGAACTTTACAATGTCATTGAGGATGGAACGGAGACCAATGATTTGGCCAAAAAGCACCCGGAAAGAGTTAAACATCTTGCGGCTATGTGGCAAAGATGGGCGGAACGATCAGAGGTGCTGCCGTTGGTTCCGTATTGGGCAAAGAAACGAAGGAAGAAATAGAAATTCTTCTTACCCTAAACTTAAGGGCGTTCTTTGAATGAGAACGCCCTGCATACTTAGGAATTTAACTACTCATGTATTAGGTCGAAACTGGTTCGAGGTTCATTTCCTGTTGCATGGTTTCCATGGGGCCAAAAACTTCATCGACGCTATCTTTGAATAAGTCCCCAACAAGTAAATCGATGATGTGTCTTTTGAAATGCGGATAACGTTTGATGAATCGGCCAAAGCTGAAGCCGTCGTAAAAAGCATAGACCAGCTTCTTCATGCGTTCCATTCCTTGGATGAATGTTGGGGCCCATCTTCCCAGTTGTTCGCCGGATAGATCGCCTTTGCCGATTCCCTCAGAGATGGCATCGGCAGACCATTCTCCGGATTTCAGTGCAAGGAATACCCCGGAGGAATAGACCGGATCTAAGAAGCCAAAGGCATCGCCGATGAGAACCCCGCCTTGACCGGCGACTCGATAGCAACGATAGG
>CAZPPD010001037.1:0-2173 GCA_964588185.1 uncultured Alcaligenaceae bacterium
CAGAAGTGATTTGTGGATTCAATGGAGCTTGGAGCAAATGAGGGCCGATTGCAGAGTAGCTTCATGTTTAAGGTCTCCGGTTTTGGGTCCTGAACTTCCGGGGCATTGGTCCGCTATTCAGACTGACCCCGCAAATCTAATCCTCATCCTCTGCCGACTGCACCAGTTTCAGGCCAACCGGCAATGCATCCCCCAATACCTTACCTTGGTCCTCACTCCCCATCTCGACAACCTCCTCTACCATCTGAATCCAGCGGTCAGGGACCGACCGGGATTTCAGTACAGCCAGAACACTCTTGCGGTAGCTGTCATCCACATCCAACGCCCGCTGGCCGCTCTTCCGAGCCAACTGCACCAAACAAAAGGACCAGGCAGTGCCTTCGCTTTCGTGAGTGGGTTCAAACGTTAATATCGCGTCCAGCCACCTTTGGGCAACACTGGGATGAACTACCGCATTGAGCGGGCCGTGAATTAAGCCCCGAGACCCTAACCGCATGAGACAGGGGAAACCATGATTGGGAATGGGAGGCCGCCGAAACTGACGTAACAAAGAGTCCCCCAGAGCCTCCTTGGTCTTGGCATCCAATCGCTCCAAGCTGGCTGCAGCCCTCCACATTTCCGAGAGTTCATTGGCCGGCGGCTTGGGGACATTCTTCCCTTTACCCGCCAGCAAAACCGGTCGGAGCCGGTTTAATAGGGACATCTGTAACGGCCCATTTAAGCCCCCTGCTACCCGCCGCCACATGATCCAGTAATCGGCACCTCCTTCGGGGAGCCGCATGGAATTTTTCCCTTTGCCCTGCTTACCAGGAGAATGCAGTTTCTTCCAAAGCTGCTCCACCCGGTACTTGTCCAGGGAATCGCCAAATCCCGGCCGCAAGCAGAACCCAACCAGGTTGTACCAGCGATTCAGATGGGCTTGGGAGCTACGGCGAGCATCGTCAATTTCGATGAGAAATTCCCAGATCCTTCGACACAAACCCATGGGCCAATTATTCCGCGAGGCTTCCAGGGTCTGCTCCAAAGACTTGGTGAGGTCTTTGGGTTTGGGTGCATCCGAGTCCTCCGAATAGGTCTTGCGAATCACCTCGCCGGCCACTTGCACCTTTTCCTCCGGCCACACATCGACCAGATTGCTCCCGTTTTTGGATTCCTCTGCGGAATCGTTCAATGAGGGAGAGTCTTTGACTATGTCGCGAACATTAAATTCCAAGCGCCAGCGATTGTTGCCATCCATGGCGACGCACCAAAGTTCCACCGTGCCAATTTCCGTACAGCGAGCTTCCAGAGTCACCGGCACTTGTTTGGCCCCACTCCGCTTCCCTCCACGAAGAATGGTGTGCAGGGGTGGAAGCTGCAGCAGTTGGTCCGGGTCAACCTTGAGGAGATCTCCGGGTTTGTCATGACTCCGGACAGTCGAAGTGAACAAGGGAAACATCACCGGTTGGCCGATCGCCAGCTCCAGTTCGGTTTTGGGCAAGGAAATTTCACTTCCCTCTTCCACATGTTGAGGAACCACGCACAAAAGTGTTTTCTTGGCGGCTACCGGTTCTTTGGATGAGGCCCCATCTGCCGCCACTCCCAGGTAATAAGATCGGGGAATGCCGCCGCCGATTCTCTTTCCCCCGGTATGTCGCAGCCAAGCAAAATGAGCCGCCCCCATGGAAACCGCCAGATCCAGCGACGGATTGGAAAGGACCAATGGATTCCAAGGCTTTTCCGGATTGTCATACCATTGGCTTAGTTGTTCTACAACGCGGGACCGCAGGATTTCCGGTTGAAAGACGCCGCCATTAAACAGAATCGCCTGCGGGACTATTTGCTGGGATTCATCATCGGTTGCGCGATCCAGGAATCCGGCCAAATGGCGGGTGATGGCCGGATCACTCACATAAGGCAATCCCATCTCATGAAGCCCGGCTTTTTTGCCTTTTTCCGGATGGGCATTTCGCTCAACAGCCGGGAAGAATCCCTCCAAGATCACCTTGCGGACCTCATCGGCGGACTCGAGCGCGCGCTCGATCTTCGCCGGGATCTGGTTCAGCTCGCGCAGGTAGCTCGCCGACTCGTCCGGCGACATGAACCGGCGCCTGCCGAGGTAGCGCGCCAGCATGGTCAGCACCGTCACCTGACCGGTGAACGCCTTGGTCGCCGCCACGCCGATCTCCGGTCC
>CAZPPD010001038.1:0-2172 GCA_964588185.1 uncultured Alcaligenaceae bacterium
CCAGCCGCTATTTTAAATGAATGGTTGTTTCCGAGGGCATGAGTTTGGGTTTTATTTTTTACAATTTGAAATGTTCGCAAATAATAGTTTTCCGTTCCCGTTTTTCCTTCAAAGCGAAATGCTGCATCTACAAAAAACTCCCACGGGTTGTTCGGCCCATCGTCAAAATAGGAGTCTAAAACAACTATGAGTAGTTTGGGGCGGGGGCTTGTATTTCCACCCCCAATATGGTCTTTTAGTTGGTAAAAAGTTTCTTGTAAACTCCATGGCTTTTGGAGGTTTAAACTATTTTCTCCAGGGACAGTTACCGGAATTAAGTGTAATGGGTCAAAGGGATGTTGGGGCCAAAGTACATTTAGACTATCGAGGACCACCAAATCGGGTGGCACTGATTCCGATTTGCCAGCCCATTGATTGTAAAGTGCTTTTATCTCCTGAAAGAAAACTGAAGGGTCGCCGGAATGGGTTTTTATGTTTTCATTTCCATATAGATTGCATTTATGGAATTGAAGCTGTTGATTATTGGAATAGTTATAAAAAAAATCATTCGTCTTCCAGCCAAAATTGGCAGCATTTTCAATTATCCGATTTCCTGGGTTTTCAGAAGAAATATAAAGCGATGTCCAACGTTGTTGGTTAGATTGGTCGAACCGAGCCAGGTTATAGCACATCTCCAGTGCAAATGTGGTTTTGCCTGTCCCGGGGGGGCCGGCCAACAGAAGTATGAATGAAGGACTTCCTGTTTCTTTCTCCCACAAGTCATTGGGAATCTCGATACCTCCTTCCAACAGTTCATCAACCCAACATAATTCCCTCCCATTTACTTCTACGGGACAAAGCTGAATTTCTTGATCACCTCCACCTTCTGCCGGAGACCTTGAAAAAACAGGGGAGAGGTAAGTCTTTAGTTGAGGCATCGAAACACCCCTTGGGTAAATTAAAAGAAGGTAAAGTTTATAAGGGATCCAACCCAAAAATGGGGGAAGTTAGGAAGTATTGGAAGGAAAAATTTGGAAGATGATATATATGAAAAAATAAAAATAATGGATTGTGTAAAAGTTTTCAAATAAAAAAGGTGAGGAACCTTTAGATTGCCTCACCTATTTTTTATCAGAATAAAATCTGATTACTTCTTCTTCAATTCCTTTGGCTCATCATCCGAAGTAGCCATCTCAGTGGTCTGCGTCTGGACGAGATTTACCGTAGTATTCATATTGGCAATATCCACGGTTAAATCTCCTTCCAGATTTACAGTCATTTTGGAAGATTCGATCCGGCCTTTGGCGGAGTTGAATACGATCTCACCCGTGGAGTTTTTGCTGGACAATTTCGCTTCCACAATCTTGAAGGGCAAGCCGCCGGCTTCTTCCCCTTGAGGTGCGGAATAACTGATGTCCGTCTTGACCCCAATGGTATAGATCCCATCCTTCTCGGATTTCAAATTATAAGTGTTGGTGGTGTTGTAGGTACCAATCGGTCCGAGATTCAGTTTGCTTTTGTTTGTCCACTCTTTGCTTTCGGGAATAACTCCTTTGTCGGGAATAAAACCAAAAACAGGGTTTGCCATTTGCTTGATGGAGTCTTCGGAAAGAATTTTCTTCAGGAGAGGTTTCATGGATTGATTTACTTCGGACAATTTACCCACAAGGGTATCCACGCCTTTGACTTCAACCACTTCCAATTTGTCCGCATCTATCACCAAGGTAAATTCGGCTCCATTCAGGACATTGAAGAAGTTAGTCATGGGATTCTTGGGAATATCCTTGGCATAGGAGACATAACTAATCTTGTTGCCGCCGATATCAATATCCATTTTCAGGCCAATGATCTTTTGCTTGACAGTATACTTGTCGGCGCTTTTGCCTTCTGAGGTCCATTTGAAATAGAAAGTTTGCTTCTGCTCTTGAATGACCTCTTGGTTCATCACCTTCATGGTCTGCTTGGTGGTGGTCGTCATGGTTTGATAGAAGGTGTTGCCTTTTTTATCGAAGGCCGACCATTTCAAAGTCCCTTCCGCCGGTTTTTTACCCTTATCTTTATCCTTGCTTTTGTCTTCTCCGTTTTTTTTCTTACCGTTTTCTCCGCCTTTTTTCTTGCCTTGGGCATCGGCGGTCAAGTTAAAAGAAAGTAGCCCTATCAACAACAGGGCGGGAACAAACCATAACCATCGAT
>CAZPPD010001039.1:0-2166 GCA_964588185.1 uncultured Alcaligenaceae bacterium
AGAATCCCCCATTGTTGCTCGCGAAAGCAGGGATTTCCAACCCGGGGTATTTCCCCAGAGGGAATACCGGGGACCATGCTACTGTTTCCTGCTCAATTCTTACATCTGGTTCATCCCTACCAGGGAAAGCGTCCACGAGTAACTATGGCATGGAACATTTCACCCGGAGTAGTTCGGGACCAAGAAGTTGAAGGTCTAGCAAACAAGGTGAGTGGCGAATTCTATTAAAGTACGCCTAGCATTTTGATAAAGGACAGGTCAACAAAAGAGTAACCTGTCCATCCTTTTCTCGAAGATAACGAAATCAACCGTTTTATTCCTTAACCTGCTTTAGTTACACTAATAATAATCGGCGGCGAGACAAATTCTGAGTAAATTGAATTGATCTGACCAACCTCCATCTCCCCCTCTTTCAGGAAGATGCGGTAGTTCACCAGCAAAGGATTTTCCTTCGTCAGGGTATACTGGAAATAGTATCCGAATCGGCCGTAATCCCGCTCACTATGTCTTGCTTCGCCTGGGTTTTTTGGATGGTCGAGGTAGGCGACTGTGTAGCGCTTGTCATCCAGGACAAAGCTCATGGCTTTCCACGGCAAATCCACTGTTCCTTCAGGATTCTTTTTACTCCAGTTGATGGTTTGACCCGGTTTTCCTTTTCCCGTCTTTGGGCGAATATAGTAGGTTTGCTTTCTGGTTTTAATAGCGACATCATTATGAGCCCGGAACTGGAAACCAGCATGTTGCGGATCTCCATCCAGTTTTACTTCTCCGCCGGTTGTCTTGAGCAGCGAAGCGAACTCAACCAAAGTTCCCCCGGGAATTTTGTACACAGTTAATTCTCGCTCCTCCTTGGCGAAAACTTCTTCTTTGGACCCATGCCAATCGATAAGAACGCGATGGCGCCCTACCACTGGGCCCTCCACTTGGCTAATCGATTTGACATGCTCAACATAATCATCTCCACGACAATGCCATGTGTCTGCCCTTTTATTTCCATCATAAGTGACCCGATTGAACCCGAACATCAAACCCCGGTGGTGAGGGTAAAGGAGTTTGCCGGGTCCTTTGTTGTTGTGGCCACCGTTAGTGACGAACCGGTTGCCTTGCAGGTCATAAAGATGGTGGAACACCTTGTAGGTCTTGTTTCGCGCGTTGGGAGTAGAGTCATCATAAGGAGCGCCCATGTAGCGGAGCACATTGCGTTTCCCAAGTTTTAAATCCTTGTCCACCCATTTAAAGAAACCGCTGTTATACGGTTGGGACGGCAACTTTAGTTCCACCTCAAATTATTTGGTCTCACCGGCGTGAATAAGCTACAGAATAAAATGTAAATCCCAGCGAACCAGTTCTGGAGAGGATGGTTTGATATGTTCTGTGGTTAGACCCGGTTTCGTCGTCTGGCCGTAACCTTCACCAGCAATAAAGGCAATCCGAGGGGTGGTTATATATTTCGGAAGGCTAACGGGAATCACGACCGGGGTATTGTGATAATCGGCTTTCGCTTTGATGGTGAACGAAAACCCCTGGCAATATCCATTGGTTACACACAATAACAACAAACAAATACAAATAATCAATTTCTTCATTGAAAAATCTCCATAGTTGTTCTCTTTAACAATTCCAGAAATCCTATCCTGTCCCAGCAAACGACCAACGTCAAGAATTTGCTTCCCTGGGAAGGAAAATAATTTTCCCGACAAAAACCACAATATTTTTGGAGGAAATGCGAACCATTTAAGGAGACAGGTCGTCTATACCCCTGTACGACGAACAAAACAGTTCGAAATATTCCCAAAAAAGGAAAGCAAGAGTTCAACAAATGCTTCGTTTTAAACATAAATCTGAAAATCAAAACGAATGGGCGATTCTTCCCGCCTATTTCGTGCAACTTCTGGGCTTAGATAGCCGTTTAGATTTGTGACACCTGTTTCGTTCCTTTCAGGGATCGAGGAAAGGCCAGGTGTTGCAGCGACGCCTGGCCTTTTTTAATTGGTGGGGCTGGAACAGAGAAGACAATTAATTGGCCCGTTCGGCGTTCGGTGATGCCGGCGGTCTTTCAAGCCGCAGAGATGGGTTCGACTCCCATACGGGCTGCTAGCGGAATTTTCGGAAAAAGGGGTCAGGTAGGTCAGGTACATTGTGCCAAGCACCCGAGGGGCAGTTCCG
>CAZPPD010001040.1:0-2164 GCA_964588185.1 uncultured Alcaligenaceae bacterium
GATGTCCGGTTCTGCGACATCGAGCACAGGTTGACGATAAACTCCCAGGAACAGGCACAGGACCATAATGGGAACTACAGCACACAATTCTCTGACATTAATATCTTTGATCGGGTGGCTGGAGTCATGCTTGGGTTCTTTAATTTCCCCGAAGAACATTTTTCGCAGGACATTCAATAGATACCAGGCACCCAACACAATGCCCGCCGTGCCAATGATGGCAAAAACCGGTGATTCCAGGATCATTCCAAAAAACACCAAGGCTTCGCCGACAAATCCATTTAATCCAGGTAGTCCAACGCTCGATAGCACGATAAACACCATGCAAAACGTTAGCCACTTCAGTTTTGTGCCCATGCCGCCGTATTCGGAAATCTGCCGGGTGTGGTAGCGCTCGTAGAGCATGCCGACTAATAGGAAGAGTGCCCCTGTGGACAATCCGTGGTTGATCATTTGCATCAAACTGCCGGTCAAGCCAACTTGGTTTAGGGCGAACATGCCCAGCATGCAAAATCCCATATGACTGACGCTGGAGTAGGCTACTAGTTTTTTCACATCCTGCTGGGTAAGGGCACAGAATGCTCCATAGATGATACCGATGACGGAGAGAGTGCCGATTAAAGGCATGCCCACCGCCCAACAGGCGTCGGGGGTCATCGGCAAACACAGGCGTAGAAATCCATAGGAGCCAACCTTTAGCAACACTCCGGCAAGAAGCACGCTGCCGGCGGTAGGAGCTTCCGTGTGAGCTAACGGCAGCCAAGTATGGACGGGGACCAATGGAACTTTAATGGAAAAGCCCGCAACCAATGCCAAGAACACCCAGAACTGAAAGGAATACCAAAAGGCCTGTTCCTGGGAGTTAGGATCCTGTAGGAATTGGTTGACTGAAGCCACCAGTTCGGGGATGGAGAAGACGAATGTTTTTGGTGCGGGACTTTTGTCGTAGCAAACCAGTACGATGGCCAGCAATCCCAACAAAGTGATTACACTTCCGGCGAGGGTATAAATAAAGAACTTGCGTGCGGCATGGCGGCGCTGGGATCCTCCCCAAATTCCAATCAAAAAGAACAGCGGCACCAGGGTTAATTCAAAGAAGATGTAGAACAAGATGATGTCGAAGGCCAAGAAAACGCCCAGCATGGCGGTTCCCAATAGGAGCATCCAAGCGTAATATTCGTTGGCTCGATCTTCAACGGCTGTCCAGGAAATTAGAACCGCTGATATCATCAGCAGGGAGGTGAGAACAACCAGCCAAACATTGAGTCCGTCCAGACCAAGGTAAAAGTCCACCCCGCCTTGTTCACCAAAATCGAGGAATCGCCAAGTGGTTTTATGAGGAGCCTCTTCCGTGGCTCCGGGAACAATCTCCGGTTGGAAGGTTTTACTATTGGTGACGGGATTTTCTTGGCGGATCTGAACGAAGCCACTGGCTAATATTCCGGCAAAAAGTAAATTCACCAACACAGCGAAAAGGCTAATCCAACGGATTGACTTGAGATTGCCGGAACCCAGCAAAGCCACGGCGATGGCTGCGATTACCGGCAGGATTAACATCCCAAGCATCAAGATCCGAAGTAATCCCAGATCAAACATGAATTTTCCTCAAAACCACTCGTGGCTTCAACGCAACAGAATCGAGATTAAAAACCCCGCTAATCCTAATATCATCAACAACGCGTAAAACTGCACCAAACCATTCTGAACCGGACTAAATACTTTTCCTACCAGCGAAGGAATGCGGCCAACAAAATCTACCAATTGGTCAACAATGTATTGGTCGAAAAAGCGGCAGATATGGCCGACTGTTTGCATCGGTTTAACGATCAGGGCGTTGTAGATCTCATCCATGTAAAAGCGATTCCGCGACAGCGAATATCCCATGGGGAATTTCTCTGCTACTTCCTCTTCGGAATTTGGCTTCTTGACGTACATCAGCCAAGCCAAGGCAATCCCGCCAACTGCCGCCAGGGTGCTAATCACCATGAGTGCTAAGCCGGATGGGTGAGATTCTTCCTCAGGTAAAAGGGAATGAAAGGATATTTCCATCCAATAATGGTGCAAGGTTTCGCCAAACCAGTGAGTCGGTCCAAACAGAGCACCAACACAAACGGCTCCGACGGCCAGGATCATCAGTGGAATGACCATCACCATTGGCGATTCG
>CAZPPD010001041.1:0-2156 GCA_964588185.1 uncultured Alcaligenaceae bacterium
GCAAACAAGCGATGAAACTGCTGGAAGAAAAATATGTGGTGGTTTTCATCGACACCTTATCGCCCAAGGGTAAGAAGTTGGCTAAAGACTTTGAAATGAACAAAGGCTTGGGCATTGTTATCAGTGGGAGTCGAGGAAAGCTTCAAGCTTTCCGCCATGAAGGAGCCTTGGCTGATGCCAAATTGATTGAATTTTTGCGGAGGTTTGGTGATCCAAACCGGGTTGTTAGGCGAACGGAATCGAATCCCCAAGTAACTCGAATTTCCAACTATTACCAACCTACCTCACCAACTTACTCTCCTTCTTACACCCAACCAGGTTATTCCAACCCTCAATCATTCCAACCAACCTACTCACCTTCGTTTTCCAGCTTTGGTGCCGGTTGCCCTACCTGACGGTAGACAACTTCTGATTACCAGTTTGGTAATCCAATGCCAATGACGATGGTTTCTTTTATTTTCCTTAAGAAAGGTCCTGAAGATTCTCTCTATCAGGACCCTTTTCAAAACTGAAAACTGAATGTTCCGAATCCACTGAAGCGTTACCAAGAATACTGAAACAGGGCGTTTAAAAACCAATCATTCTCAAGCTGAGGGCCATCGAGGTTCTGGTAAACCGGAAGACCTGCTTCCACTGCAAAGCGGACATTCTTGAGCCTCCCTTTGGGGACATAGAGGTTCATTCCGGTATACAGGTTAATCCGATCTCCACCGCGCAAGCGAGGATTGGCCGTGGGAATGAAGTTTGGATTTAGGTTAGGATCCAATCCTACATAGTTCCCTTTGATGGTTCCTTCCACGCGAAACGAGGTACTCAAAAAGTTCGTCCACTTGCGGGCAATCCAACCGGTACCGAAGTATTCATGACCTCTGCGATAGTCGCGATAGTTCTCGTCGATTCGAAACGTCCCGATGTTTTGAATACCCCAAGACCAGCAATCAGTTTGACCCAGGTAGGTGAAACCCGGCATCAGGTCGAAAGTTCCGGAGCCCAGTTGCATCGGATAGGGAAGAATAGCATTTCGCATCACGGGAGTATCATCGGTCTGGTTGATTCTGCCCAATGGAAAGCTCATCCCTAAGTTCAAGTGAATGCGTTGGCGATGGTTGTCGTAAATTTTGTACAGGCCCCATGCTTGAATATCCCCAGGTCCCGAAGACCGGGTTCGAAAGCGGCCGCCCATAGCGGTCACATGATCCATCCATTGTTCGATGATCGGCATCATGAGCATGATGGTGAGGTTGTCGGTCGGGGCGTACATAAAGTTGAGCATGTGCATTTCCATGATCATGTCGATGGGAGTTGCTCGAAAGCCCACAGCGAAGATATCGGCGTTGTTCACTCGAGTGGTGCCGATCCGGTTTTCAGCCATCGGCATATACATGAACATGTAGCCGATCATGAATTCTCCGGCTTCATGCGTGTGATCTCCCATCACTCCTGCGGGAGCATGACCATCGGGTCGAGCTGAAGTCCATTTCTTTGGTTGGCAAGAGAGGCAGTCGTAAGGCGATCCACCCTCTTCAAGTATTATTTCCTGAGGCAACGGATCAGAAGAAACAACAACATTTTCGTTGGCAATTGGAAAAGCCGCTTGTGGTTCATCCGCATATAAGGTGGTTCCCAGAAGGAGCCATCCCAAACCGTAAAACCAGAAAAACTGACGCATGGGTAATCCTTTCCCCCACAGATAGGATTTTCCCGTTCCTCAATTACAGTAAAGAGAGGTCGGAATGGTGTGTAACAAAGTAGCAAAACACGTATTTCTTTATTTCTGGTTTGCCAAGGAAGAATCCTGAGAGGAAATCCTTAAATTGATATAACTTCATTTCTCTCGAAGGAGATCTTGAATGTTCTTCAGGGGATTTTGGATTGGCGATGTTTAGGAGTTTAGCCACAAGATTAAGGCAGACCAATTAATCAGGTTAAATGGCGAAATAAATCCACCGACCTTTGCTTTTCGTCTTGAATAAGGAAGTTTCTCCGTCCCTGCACAAAAGCGAGTGAATTAAGATGAGATCATTTCCCTTTATAAATGCCAAATACTATCTCCTTCCTCTGCTTGCATTCGGATTTTTCACCGGGCTTGTCAATTCGGAATCTCCAAAAAATCAAATTCAAAATTACGAGGACATTTTCTACAGCAGCATGGAGCG
>CAZPPD010001042.1:0-1776 GCA_964588185.1 uncultured Alcaligenaceae bacterium
GTAACACCGATGTTTTCTGTTTCGCCCCGCCGGATTTTGAAACAGCAAAGTTGCCCCCCGGAGTTTTACCCCCCCGCCAAGTGATGACGGGAGTGGTTGCCGGCGTCCGCGATTATGGAAACCGCATGGGAATCCCAACCGTCAACGGTGCTGTCTGTTTTGACCCCCGCTACCTCGGCAACCCGTTGGTTTATTGCGGCACTGTCGGAATTATTCCCGTGGATGCCTGCCACAAAGAACCGAAAGCCGGGGACCTTATCGTGGTCGTCGGCGGCCGCACCGGCCGAGATGGGATTCATGGAGCCACGTTCTCCTCCTTGGAATTAACCTCCGAATCCGAGGAGATCAGCGGCGGAGCCGTACAAATCGGCAATGCCATCACCGAAAAGAAAATGCTGGACGTATTGATGTTGGCCCGGGACCTGAAATTGTACAACGCCATCACCGACTGCGGAGCGGGTGGTTTCAGCTCCGCCATCGGGGAAATGGGGGAAAAGCTGGGAGCAGAGGTTCACCTCGATCAGGCTCCCCTCAAGTACGAAGGCTTGTCCTACACCGAGATCTGGATCTCCGAAGCTCAGGAACGCATGGTGCTGGCAGTTCCCCTGGGCAATTGGGAACGGCTGGAGCATTTGTTTGCCGGGGAAGACGTAGAAGCCAACATCATTGGCCGCTTCGAAGATTCCGGAAAACTACGGCTATTCTTCGAGGAACAAGAAGTCGCCAACTTGTCGATGGACTTTTTGCACAATGGCCGCCCGGATGCCATTCGGGAAGCAGTATGGGCAGAGCCGAGTGTAGCCAAGGAAGAGACCGCGGAGATCCCGAATGAGAATTTCAACCACACCATTCTAAAAATCTTAAGTAGCTACAACGTCTGCAGTAAGGAATGGATCATCCGTCAGTACGATCATGAGGTCCAAGGGGGAACTATGGTCAAACCTTTAGTAGGGATTCGGAATGACGGTCCCGGCGATGCGGCGGTAATCACACCCGTGTTGGGTTCCTGGCGGGGCTTGGCCGTAGGATGCGGAATCAATCCCTACCACGGTGATTTGGACCCGTATCACATGGCAGCTTGTGCAATCGACGAGGCGGTCCGCAATGTTGTAGCGGTAGGAGCCGACCCTAGCCGGATTGCTTTGCTGGACAACTTTTGCTGGGGAAACACTGACCGACCAGAGATATTGGGTTCCTTAGTCCGTGCGGCGGAAGCTTGTCGAGATGTAGCACTCGCCTACCGAATGCCATTTATCAGCGGCAAGGATAGTCTGAAGAATGAGTTTCATTCCGGTGACCATCATATAATTATCCCTGGCACTTTGTTGATTAGTGCCCTGGGCCAAGTCCCGGATGTCCGAAAGTGTGTGACCATGGACCTAAAAGCTCCTGGTAATATTTTGTACCTGGTTGGTGGCACTCGGAATGAGATGGGTGGTTCCCACTACAATCTCATTCACAACCTTTCCGGTGGGAAAGTCCCCCAAGTGGATTTGGAAAGGGCACTGACTACTTTCACGAATCTTCATTTGGCCATACAGGAAGGCTTGGTTTTATCCTGTCACGATCTAAGTGAAGGCGGCTTGGGAATCGCCGCTGCAGAGATGGCATTTGCTGGGGAGGTTGGAGTTGAGATCACCTCATTGAATGAAGCGGCAAAGGAATCCAATGCGGTCCGCTTGTTCTCGGAATCTCCCTCTCGATTTCTGGTTGAGGTAGCCCCGGAAAAAAGTGATGATTTTGAGAGATGCCTTCCCAGTTTGGCCATCGGCAAAA
>CAZPPD010001042.1:1786-2155 GCA_964588185.1 uncultured Alcaligenaceae bacterium
CCGAGGATTTGGGAGACTACTTGGAGTTTTCCAACAAGATCATTGAGGGATATGGGGAATCGATTGTCGATGTAAGTCTTATGGATTTGAAAAAAGCTTGGCAGAAACCTTTGGCTTGGTGAAATAACCTAGGAAAATGTTTGTTTGATCAATTTTCTACCATGAATTTCCCAGTTTTTGAATTATGGAAGCTTTTCAATCGATCCAGTTGTATTTAAAAAGTATGGATGTTGACTTTTCCTTCATCCATTTTTCTTTCACCTAAATTTGAAAAGTAGTTTCTTGACAAGAACATTCCTCCTAAGAAAATACACCTATCATGTGTGAGTTGGAGGAGAAAATGAAACGAACAAATTGCCCAAACTGCGG
>CAZPPD010001043.1:0-2152 GCA_964588185.1 uncultured Alcaligenaceae bacterium
TCCGCAGTAGTTAAAATTGACCTATTTTTTGTCCAGAATATGGGGTCCACCTAAAAGTATTTGTTCAATGTGGCCGAAAACTGGCCAAATGAAATTTCACATCATTGAGAATTTCCAAAAGATACCCTTGGTAGAAACACATTTTTTTCAAGAAACAGTTATTAAATACAATCCATTCCTTTCGGCACATCAATTGCTTGGAATTTCCTACTGAATTTGTCCCTTTGTCAGGGAGAGATTCATTTCATTTTCCGTCTTGAGACAAAAACCAAGAACATCACCATTCTGAAGAGATAGTTCTTTTATATCCAGGGAGGATATCATGAAACGATTTCGCAACATTCTTTTTTGTGTTGGCAACGGAAACTTCAATCCTGCATCGCTTGATCAAGTCATCGAGTTAGCCCGGATTAACGAGGCTAAAATGAAATTGATTAGCCCTGTAGATGAATTACCGTGGTATTTTGGTTCGCTCGGCAAAGCCAAGAGCATAATTGAAACAAACTTATTTCGGGAGAAAAAAGAATTTTTGGAGTCTCTAGCGGCTCCAATCAAGCAAAAGGGATTCCATGTTGAAACATCGATTTTTCAAGGGGAGACTTTTCTTGGAGTAATCCGAGAAGTGCTACGTTGCAAACATGACCTTGTCGTCAAATGTTCGAAGGCAACCAGCTATTCACCACTCGACTCAACAGATTTGCATCTGTTAAGAAAATGCCCTTGTCCGGTATGGCTGATAAAGCCTCAGCCCAAAACTACTGCCTATCGAAACATAATGGCCGCAGTGGATCCAACTGTCGAAACAGGTCCCGGACATCTACTCAACCATACAATCTTGAAGCTAGCCTCCTCTTTCGCCGAAATGAAAGGCTGCCAATTGCACGTCGCTCATGTTTGGCAACCCCATTCAGAAACCATCTTGAAAATGGTCAAAGAATACTCTGAGGAGGAACAAATCAATGAATATTTAGAGAGTATCCGGGATCGAGCTTTCGAAACTTTATCGGAACTTGTCAACAATGCAAGTTTGTCACTTCCCGCCGAAAACATTATTCTGCGTCGTGGAATGACGCCTGACGTGATTGCCGATTTGGTTAAATCAAAAAAAGTGGACCATCTTTTTATGGGAACAGTTACCAAAAACATTCCGGGCTTTTTTATTGGAAGAACGGCGGAAACAATTCTTCAAAGGGTGGATTGTTCCATCTTTGGAGTTAAACCCAGTGGATTTATAAGTCCGGTAATCATTGGTTAAAACCAATATTTACGGGACTCTCCTTTGTGCCAGTGGTGAGAAAGAGTGATTCCATGTTAAATCCAAAAAACGGCAAAGGATGGCGGCGTTCGTGGAATGAACCTCTACTTTATGGCCTGTCGTTCCTGGAATGTGCAATGCTGCCGATTCCCCTGGAAATCTTTTTCTTGCCATTGGCCTATCAATTACGGTCCCGCCTGTTAAGGATCACCCTCTTTTCGATCAGTTTTGCACTGTTAGGGGGATTGGTGGGTTATGGATTAGGATACTTTTGGAGTGGCGAGATCCATTACTTATTATCCAGCTTTGTTAGCCCCGATACCTACGATGAAGCTGTTTCTGGAATAAGGGAAAACAAGTTTTCCTTTCTTTTGATTTCAGGATTTACACCCATTCCATTTACTTTGGTAACCATTGCCGCAGGGGCTGTTCACTATTCGGTATTTTACTTCTTAGTGGCTACTTTTCTTACCCGCGCTCCTCGAATGATCGTGCTTGCTTTGCTAATCCACTTTCTGGGAAAACGTGCTTCGCATTTCTACCAGGAAAACCAACGGGTCGTTACCATTTCTATTCTTTTGTTCGCCGGAGCCATCGTAGTCTGGAGTTTTGTTTTAAAGCAGTAGGCCAGCAACCGCGCCCCGGGAACATGCTGACGGGCTTCGGCCAGGATGTCCTCAAAGGCTTAATAATCGCGGTTCTTGTGAAAGATGGGAAGCCGAGCGTTTGGCTCGATTCAAGACATGATAGACATAGCCACCAAGGGCAGAGCGTAGAGGACGTCCCATGATTGAGGTATCTTAATGGGAAACAGGAAGGGTGTTAGAAAAAAGGGGACGGGGACAATCCTGTTCGGCACACCGATTGCCCAAGAAGTTCCTTAAACGTTGCGCTTGC
>CAZPPD010001044.1:0-2150 GCA_964588185.1 uncultured Alcaligenaceae bacterium
TTCCTTTGAGGAAGAAATGCAGACCTTTTCTAACAATGAGATCAGGATGCCGGTTTAGCAAACTTCTTTGTATCAATCTTTTTCAATGGCCGAAAATCACTCATCTCTTCGATAACAAAGACCTTGCCATCCCTTTCGATCGTGATTGTATCGAACACCATCAAGCCATCCTTCTTCTTATACCCCGAAAAGTAAGTTTCCTGATCTACAATTTTTTCGGTGAATTCATCATAAACTTTAGTTTTTGTCCCTTTAAGAAGGAAACTTTTTTTATCAAAGAATAACCTTACATCTTTTTTTCCTTTGCGGGAAACTTTGATACCTACTGCTATTTCTTTCCCGAATTTGCTTTCCCCCAGAGGAGTGAGTTTGTAAAGATTCTTATTTCGCAGAGGGACCAGATCGGTAAGATACATGGTGTAGGTCATATGATCAAATTCTTCTGCTTTCTTTTTGTCCATTTTCCGAATCATCGGCCCCATTTTCTCCCAAGCACTCTGGCCATTGGAAGCTGCCGACATGGTAACTTTTTGGCCTTGAATATTCATCTTTAAGTCGAATCGCAATTTGTCCGGTTTGGCAAAATAATAATTGGCTTTATATTTTTGGTTTTTACCAAACATTGTCATAGATCCTTTAACTTTCCAGGCGAAACCTTTGACCTTGACGGTTTTTTCACAACCATTAGCTTTTATCGCTTTTTCCAAAATCTTTCTAACATTCTGCTCGGAACCGGCGAAGACAAAATGGCCGTTATGAAATAAAGTAAAAATCAAAACGGTCGCTATAAACCGAAGCATTACTTAATTCTCCCAAAGGTAAATTTTATAGAAACGGAGTTTTATACATCCCGGTCTAATTCTTGTAATTGAAGGACAGATGTTCCGCCCAAAAGCGTTCGCGATTAATCGTATCCCAGAAAGAATAAATCATCAAAGTTAACGAGGATAATATGCCTCCCAGGTAGCAGATACCTAAAAAATTCATTCCTTCCCCTTCAAATGTCGGTTTCAAGTAAGCTCCGGAAGCGGTTCGGATGGTTACTCCTTCTTTGAGAAATTTGTTTATCATCACTTGGAAAATGGGAAGAATGAGAAACCCAATTCCGCATAAACAAAGGAAGGATAGAAACACTAACAAAAAGGTGGGAAAGAATTGTCCGCCGGTTCCTTCGAAACCAAATTGTAAAGTTGGTTGTCCATTAATGGTAACGAGTGAATGTTCCCAAGTAAAACGAGTTATATTGCATATATACCAAGGCATATAAATATACATAGTTAATGCGGTTAAGATCCCACCCAGAAAATAGGTCAAAAAGAATTGGCCGCCGGTAGCGTTGTAGTGGAAGTTGATTTGCCGGCCATCGGGAGTTACTCCAGAGGTATTCTCGACGAAAAACTTGTGTAGGGATACCATAAACCAAGGTCCATAGATGCCGAAAGTTATAGCGGTCAGAAGGTATCCCACTAAGAAAGTAACAAATAGTTCTCCACCTGTCCCGTTAAATTGCAAGTGATATACCATTCCCCGGCTATCTACCAACTTCGTGTTTTGCAACATGAAATTTCGCCGCCGGCACATGTACCAGGGCAAGTATATGAAAAAGGTAATTAATAATAAGAAAAAGTGCAAAATCATATGCCCGAAGTAGGCTCCCCCTGTTCCTGTGAATTGAATTCGGTAAGGAGCAAAAATTCCGGCAACTTGCATACCCGGTTGTTGGCCCGGAATTCCCGGATAGCCTTGTTGGGGCGGATAACCCGCTTGTTGCTGGGGGAATTGTTGTTGCGGATACTGTTGTTGGTGGGGAACTTGTGGCTGTGGGTATTGTTGTTGCGGAAATTGTGGCTGAGGATACTGCTGTTGAGCATACTGTTGGGGCATCTGCGGTTGCTGCCCACCCGGTGGTTGCATAGGTGGCTGCTGAATGCTTTGCGGACGAGGTTGTTGCGGTGCAGGGCCGCCGGGAATCCGTAAAATTTGACCACAACCGGGGCAGCGAACGGATTTCCCGGCGTGTTCATCTTTCACTTGCATTTGCTTTCCACACTGGCAGGCAATTCGAATCGGCATGGAAGTCCCCCTAAAGGAAGATGGTCGATTTTTGGGATGTCGGTTTCCGGATTCGCCCCTCTGCGACAGTTTAATAA
>CAZPPD010001045.1:0-2149 GCA_964588185.1 uncultured Alcaligenaceae bacterium
AAAGTCTTTGACTGAAGTTCCGGTAATCGGCCGTTCGTCTGCAGAGGTGGGGAAGGCCCAAATAAATGCAAATGCTATCCCGATAAAGAAGTTTTGCATTAGGTCACCTGAAGAGGGATTGTTCTCAATTGTCTTTGTTTGACATGAATCCTCAATGAATATACGGTTTGCTTCAACCAACGGCATCCGTTAGCAAGAATTGTAGTTATTAGGCATGATTTTTGTGTGAGATCGACCGTCAGCTATCGGGTTTATCGGTAAGCAGAGGAAGGGGAGCCGTTAAGTAGCTTTGAAATGATTGATGATCTTCGAATACCAGCAACAGGGTAGGGGAAAAATATGGTTCATGTGGTTTTTCCAAAAGGTTCAGTTGTGCTGAAAGGATATAGGCCGGCCTTGACCCGAAACCGCGCAGCTTTGGGAAGATAGGTGCAAGGTTTTTCTTGGGGAGGAATTACATGTGGTCGCCAACTTCGGGGGCATTGGGATTCGTTCCCGGTCCAAAATAGCGCAGCACTACCAGTTCCTCGCTACCGGTGTTGTCAAAGACCACTCCATCCCGGGCGGCATCATGGCTGACGAAATATTCATCATCGGTCAACTCGCCAAAGCGGATCATGGCCGGGGTTTGCAATCGGTGTTTGCCGATCCAGCCGCTTCCTTGGACTGCGATCAATCCGTAGGCTCCGTTGTCTTCGATGGTTACCTTTACTCCAGGTTCGATGGTTAATTCCTTGGCGGTGAACAATTCCTCGTCGTGTATCTTGCCGTAAACCACCCAGCGATCGGTAAAGCCTTCCCCGGAAGTTTCTTCGCAAACAATGGGTTCCAGGTAATGGGAATCCTTGAACTCCGGATTGACATTCGCTTTCCAATCCAATTGATCCACCAGGTAATCCAAGTCATGATGATGTTGCTTGGGGACATCCTTGACCAGAAGATCCCAAGGAACATATCGGCCTTCTACCATGGATTGGTACATGCCGAACACGTCAGAACCCCACTGGGGTTCATAGGTTACCAAAGATCCCGGAGCGTGCAGGATACAGGGCGGCACCAACCAGCCGGTCCCTGGTTTCAGCCGGTAGGCCTTGCTGTAATCGAGAATCCCGTTGTCGCCCTTGTTCCAATCCTTTAGGCAGCGGAGGATGTCTTTCTTTTGCGTGCCGGGTTCCAGACCAAAGAAGGTGTAAGGGAAATTGTTACCAATACTGTTTAGTTGCGGCGGGAAGTAATAGGATTCGGGTTTCCCCTGTTGGCCCACCAATGCGGCCTGAGCATTACTTTGGTGCATGTGGTGAGGAATAGGGCCCATGTTATCGAAGAATTTACTGTACACCGGCCAACGACTGTATTTTTCCCAAATCGACGGTCCAACCAGACTTTCTCCTTCTCGGGAAATGGCCTCGCGCAGGGTAAAGGCCCGTTCCCCTTCATGAACCACGTAGCTCAATCCTTCATCCCAATCCGCGCCGGCATTGGCTGCAGGAGTGGTCGAGGCGAACCAGCGTTCATCAATGCCCCCCCGATCGGCCCCATAGGCATATAAGTCATCGGGGTGCAATTTTATCCGCTTCCCGGGCATCAGGAATACCCGAGGCACCCAGGCCGGTGCCAATCGCAGGATTCCGCCGGATGATTTGATTGCGTCCTTCATCACGGACGGTTTGGTTTTTTCGTTTGGGTGGAGTTGGCCGACTTGTTGAGATGATAGGGCTTTTTTCGTCTTAGTTTTTGTGGAAGCTTTGGCTTTCCCGGAAGATTTCTTGGCCATTCCAGCATTCTCCTGCAAAATGGTAACAGCTTTACCAGGTAGACTGTCTTTCCTTCGCCTTAATTTGGGTACCTGGAACGCATACGAGAAAAAGGGTTAGCATTGTCTTATTGGTTATGAAGAAGAGTCCAATATTATCTTGGAAAAAACGAACCATTGATAGGGTTTGAACGTCTTCCCTTGAGTTAGCTGTGCTAGGCACTTGTAACTTGGTCTGAAAACCATAAAGAAATTATTTTCGGGCAATAATATGGTTACTTTATCTCCCCAAATTTCCGCTTCAATTCCCCTAATCTTTCTCGGTTATCGGGATCCGTTGATTTCTCAGGGAATTGTTGAATATTTTGAGGAAGCAGGATGGAACAATCACCCTGC
>CAZPPD010001046.1:0-2142 GCA_964588185.1 uncultured Alcaligenaceae bacterium
AAAGAACCTGTTGCATCTTTTGCATCTCTCAGTCCAAAAAAACAACGCCTGATGCCAAGATTCTTCTGTTTACTAATTTTGCTTTCCCTTCCCTCTTTCCCAAGCGGACGGTTACTTGGGCAAAATCATTCCGCGGCTCCTTCCGGTGTCACTTCGCCTTCGGAATACGAGTCTTACAAACTTCTGATTCAACAAGAAGCAAGCCCAGAGGTCCTAGGGGTGGTAAGGCAAACTGGTTCCTTAAAACCTGCCAAATCCAAGACTTCCCAACCTATTGATGTTCTCAGGGAGGATGATCAACAAGGGAAATCTGAGGTAACCAAATCAGTAAAAGAGACAGACCAGGATGCCTGCTGGGAACAAGACGGAATCGAATTTATCTATGATTCACCCTCCAATGGCTTCGCCGAAGAACATTACCATCCGTTCTTCCCTTCCAACTCCTTAGGAGGGCTTTTCTTTTCCCGAGGAGGGCGGAAAAGGGGAAGAAGTGTTAACTTTTTCAATCCACCCAGCAAATTTGACGAGGGGTTTCGGGTCCGCTGGAAAAACGTCACTATGAAGATCGGCGGCTATGTCAAAGCGGATTTCATTCAAGATTTTGATCCCATTACTTCTACTGATCTCTTCAATCCGGCAACTATCGAAATTGGCGTTCCCGACCGGCATAACTCCCGTTTTCATGCTAAATCCACCCGACTGAACTTTGACACACGCTGGGAGAACGATTATGCCCCAGTTCGGATATTCATTGAAACCGACTTTTTCAGCGAAGATGATCAGCTCCGTTTGCGGCATGCTTACGGAAGCGTAGGCCGACTATTGGCGGGCCGAACCTGGTCCACATTTCGGGATATTAACGCGACACCTCCTACCTTGGATTTCTTCGGACCGCTTGCCACAGATGGCCGCCGTTTGGGTCAGGTTCGTTGGACGCAACCGCTGTTCACCGAAAAAATGACGGTTGCCTTGGCATTGGAGGACCCGCGAAACCTGTTTGACCTACCACAAGGATTCGAAGGGGTAGGTGAATCCCGCACCCCAACTCCGGATTTTGTGGCTCAATGGCGATGGGAACAAGATTGGGGCCACCTGCAAATTGCCAGTCTTTTTCGAAAACTCGGTTTTCAACCCGTGGGTCAGGAGGTAATTACAGGAGATAGTTGGGGCATGAGTTTTTCCGGAAAATTGTTACTCACCAATCAGGATACCGCCTACTTTCAAATCCTTTTTGGAGATGGCATAGGCAGCAACGTGAGCCTCCCTGACGTCGCTCCCGCTGGATTAGGCCAGGCAACCATTTTGAGGACTGCCGGTTGGATGATTGGTTTAAAACACGACTGGACCGACCGAGTATTTTCAACCTTTTCCTACAGCGAGAACACCACGGAAAACACCCCGCTGCAAAATCCGGGAACCATTCACAATATCAGTTACCTTTCCGCCAATATCATTTGGACCCCCTTTGACCGCATTTATACCGGTATTGAATATCTCTACGGCACCAAAGAAAATCGCGAGGCCCAATCCCGAGCCGCACACCGGCTCCAAATGAGCATTGCTTTCTTTCTGCCTTGAGTTGTAGGCACCCTGCGCTTCCGCCGGCTCCGGGGATAGGATCACTAAAACTCTTCGCCTGTTTCTTCTCGCCAAATTAAACAACGAAGGGGTGTCCCACTGAATTTTGGGTTTGTGATCCACCTAATGGTCAAGAGCATACTCGCCTAGATTCTCAAAGTAGAGCTTTCAGGCAAAACCGTGGATGATTCGATAGTAGGGGGGACCATGGCACCCAAAATATCTGAAAAACCCCAAAACTTTGGGACACTCCCCCAACGAAGGGCCTTATTTTATTCGACTAACTATTTAATCCGGAACGTCCGATATGGGTAATACACGTCATTAAAGCAATCGCCATTACATTTGGACCCAAACAATACCAATTAAAATACTTGTTTGGTTTTGAAAAATAGACCTCAGTTAGTATTAAATTCCACTGTACCTCGACCCAGAGACGCTAGCCTTGAGGCAAAAGATTAATGATCCAAAAAGGGACATTTCGTGAAAATAGTTCGACAAATAGGGTTGGTATCTAAGGTCTGGGCGGTCGCTGTAGGTGTTTCCCTCCTTTCTTCAAGCGGT
>CAZPPD010001047.1:0-2138 GCA_964588185.1 uncultured Alcaligenaceae bacterium
CAGGGGACGGATTCTTCCTAAACTTCGCGCCGCCGCAATTAGCACGGAAACGCTTGGATCTTTTCGCAAAGCTTGAACCAGAACCGGCACAATGACCGGGTAAGCCTTGGCATTATACTCCCGCAATTCATTGACCGCACGCAAGCGCTCTCCAGCCTTTTTACTGGTTTGTACCGTCTGAATATGTTGTTGCACTCTTTGCGCGGGATTGGTGTCTGACCGCAGGCGGCTAAAGATTCCCGCAGTACTGATTCCCGGCAACGAAGATAGCGTCAGCAAAATGAGGGAGAATCGCATCCAATTCATTTAGTTCACTCCTTGGAGAATTTGGAACCGCTTCCCGCGGAGCAACGCGAATCGCGTCCAATAAATGCCATCGGTAAAATCGGCAAGGGAGATGGTTGGAAATGGAAAATCGAATAGTCAGGAGCCAAAGGTCTGCCGAATATTCAGCAGAGTTTTCCTAATTTGTTAGCGGCAGATACATTGGTTATTTTTTAAGCGACCGGCCCAGGATTTCCCTCGAATGTGGGGGAAACTTATTCCTCCCGCTTTTTAAAGTGTTGCTGCAGCAATGCCTGGATGTAAGCTGCGTCCTTGAGGTTTCTTATCATCTTGGAACTCAAGAGGTCAGCTCCCCGGTAAAAGGAAACGTGATTTAACACCTCATCCGGTCCGGACCACCTGCCATCTGGAGTGTGGGCGATCCACAGGTTCTTTTCAAACGGAACAAAGGTCACCAGGTTCTTCTTATCCTTCTTCCGTATTAGATGAAGCCGCATGGTTGTTGCCTCGGCTTGCAATTCCAACCTTCCTCCGGCAATGGGGATCGCTTTCGGCGATATGCCATACTCTCCCTCGGTATAGCTGCTTTTCCGATAAGGTTTGACTTCGGTGTCCTGTTTTTTTGCAGGAAAGCGGACTCCTTTGGCGAGGTCGAATTCCATTAACTGCTTGGAACCGTTGGGCCAAGCATAGGCTGCCAAGACACCGGGCTGAATGAAGTGCATTGGTTTGCTGACTTCGTTGTTAATCCCAAGCGTTCGGAGGAAACGACCCTTGCGAATGTCCCACACCTTTACGACTCCTCCGTCCGGCTGACCTTCTCCCCGAATAACTGCAATTCCCGAGGGTTCATCCCAGAACAGATCGTGGAAATAGTTTCTGTAGGTTCCCTCCGGGCTATTGACCGGAAGTTTTGGGCGGGGTTTGGGCCGGCCGCTTCGGACCGTTTTGTCCACCAGGGTATTAACCTTGCCGGTTCGAATATTCATTTCCTGGGTCACCAGATACCCGCCCCCGATTTTTCTGCTATAAGGCCTGCCGCCCCATCCCGCCACGGTCACCTTAACTCCTTGGTTGGTGATTTTGGTTGGAACGACCATGTTCAGTGGAAACGTCTTGATTACCTTTCCGCTTGTCCGATGCAGAACTTTCAGTATCCGCCGGTGGGCCCGAGGGAACACTTGGGCGGAGGTCGCCAAAAGAATATGCCTGCCGTCTGAGGTGAACGCTACAACGGAACCGGACAGGACCTTGAGCTGCTTTTCACTAAAGGTTCGAAGGTCCAATAGGACTCCTCCACCGCTTCCGCACGCGACCAATAGGTTCCCATCCGGCGAGAAGGCTGCAGAAGCACCTCCCAGGTCCAGTTCACGGAGATAGGCCAGCTGCTTCCTTTTGATGTCCACCACCCTCAGACAGTTTCGTTTCCAGCAGGCACCGTACTTGCCGTCCGGAGACAAGGTCCCAACAATAGGCCATTCCAATCGAGGCACCACCCTTACCGGGACCTTTTCATCTCCCAAAGCATTAGAGGCCGGCAAGGCAAGTAAAACGACAGGCAAAAACATTTTTGAGATGACGACTTGCAACCCAGAGCGGGGACTAAAGGACATTGCCAACTCCCGAATGACAAAGATTAGCTGTGGTTTTCCAACACAAGGGTGATCTATATGATTTGAAGATTGACCTTTGCTTTGCTAACTGAAATATTCTTAGGGAGAGGGAAGAAAAGGTGTCAGGACTGTCAGGACCCTTTTTTGCTCGCCAAGCTTGCGCTCTATTAAAAAAGGGTCCTGACACAATCCTGTTCGGCACTCCATTTGTATGCCTATTGCAAAGAATTCCGCCTTTGT
>CAZPPD010001048.1:0-2127 GCA_964588185.1 uncultured Alcaligenaceae bacterium
TGGTAATTGGAAAGGGCAAATTGCCGAGGACCCACGGCGAGCCGCAAAGATACTGAAAGGGCTTTCCAAAAAAGAGCGGCAGCAAAAGCAAAAAGAAGCCGACCGCAAGACACTCGAACATTGGATTGTCGAGGACGGCGTGTTGCATTACGACGGGACCCGCGGTGTCGGCAACCTCGAGACCCGGAAAGAATTTGGCGACTTCGAATTATATGTGGATTGGAAGATCGGGCCGAAGGGAGACAGCGGCATATTTCTGCGAAATATGCCCCAAGTACAAATCTGGGATCCCAAACATCAAAAGATCGGCTCGGGCGGATTATACAACAACAAACCGCGTGTACAGCCCCTGAAGACCGCTGACAAGCCCGCCGGTCAATGGAATACCTTCCACATCAAGATGGTGGGGGAGAAGGTATGGATTAAACTAAACGGGGAACTGGTTGTGGATGGTGAGGTTCAAGATAACCTTTGGTCCGGTTTCAAAAAGCCGGCACCGCCGCGAGGCCCTTTGGTCTTACAAAGCCATGGAACTCCATTGTGGTTTCGAAATGTGTTTATTAAGGAACTGGATTAATTTAGCCGGAATTGCCAAGGTTGCAGAAGAACTTTGGTCGAGTGGTTGGTCGCGGTAGCGGCAGAGGAATGTAAAAACAGCCCGAGAATTCTCGCCGGCAAAGCGGCACCTTTCCGCAAGCTGCTACCGCATGACCTTCCAGTCTTAATTGCCAAGGGATCATTTATCAATTCATTAAATTATCAAGAAGATAAACCTCTTGATATCGCATATCAAAAGCATCAGTTATAATTAATAAAGTAATATACAGGGCTCATAAACAGCAAGAGTCCAACATCCGGATATGGTTTAGGCTATAGCTGATTAAAATTGGTTTGAATTTTTTCTTGGAAATGGCACAATACTCTGGAAAAATTTGGGCATCTCTCCTTGCCACCGGTATTTTCTCATTGCAATTTATTTCGAATCATAAATTATCATCAAGATTGAGAGCACCATGAGAGACTGGAAATTCAAGCGAGACGGTTTTACTCTGATCGAGCTGTTAGTGGTGATTGCAATCATCGCCCTCCTGATTGCCCTGTTGATGCCTGCTGTGCAAAGGATACGCGAGGCAGCGGCTCGCATTTCTTGTCAAAACAACATGAGACAAATCGGCCTTGGGCTGCAATCCTACCATTTCTCTCAGAAACGATTTCCGGGCTACGGAGCAACCGGAAGAAACCAAGAGGCTTGGATGTATAAAATTCTTCCTCATATCGAGCAGAAAAACCTTTATGAGCAGGCCAATCCCTGGGGACAATCTATTTCTCTCTTCCATTGTGCTTCTGACGTTCGTGACCTGAGCATCCCTTACAGCGATGGCAAATATGGTGTCCGTGGTTTGACCAGTTATCTGGGGGTAGCAGGGAAAAGTCATTTCGAAGGGTTAACAGATGTCGATACTGGAGTAATAGGTGTTTACCCCAGCTCAGTTAAAGTTCGCTTGGGAGACATCACAGAAGGGGACGGGGCCAGCAATACCGTCATGGTAGGCGAACGCCCACCGCATCCGACCCTTTGGTTGGGATGGTGGTCCTATCCTGACTGGGACAACATTCTTTGGGGTTATGGGGATGCTTCCTGGTATACAACCGAAGCCGATGGAACTCTCTGCAATCTTCCCGCCATCTTTTCCCCTGGTGATTTCGAAAAACGCTGTGATGTTAATCATTTCTGGAGCGCCCATCCTGAAGGCGGCAATTGGACCTTTGTCGATGGTTCCGTTCGCTTCCTGACCTATGATGCCGGTCCAAACATCATTCCCGCCCTTTGTACCCGGGCCGGGGGAGAACCAACAAGTTGGCCGGGTTTCTAAATGGGAATGCGGAATTTTACCCTGGCTTCACCAAGTAGGTTCATTTCATGATTAGTTTCGGTCAGCAAAAAAGAATCCCCCTTTGCATACTGGTCTTGGCAGTTTTCACCGGATGCGGAAAAAGCCAGGTGGGGAATATATCCGGGAAAGTAACTCTCGCAAAAAAGCCCCTCAACCACGGGATGGTAATGATTGTCGGCAGTGACAACAAAGCCTACTATGGAAAAATCGATCCGGGGGGCAATTACCTGGT
>CAZPPD010001049.1:0-2120 GCA_964588185.1 uncultured Alcaligenaceae bacterium
TAAGGAGAATTCTCATCTTTCGAGGTCAGCACCAATGCCGGGAAATACATTCGGGGAACTGTTTCGGGTTACGACGGCCGGGGTCAGTCATGGGCCGGGCTATCTGGTCATCATTGACGGCTGTCCTCCAGGCCTGGACTTGAGCGAGGAGGATTTGTTGCCGGATTTGCGTCGGCGTCGGCCGGGGCAGTCCAAGATTGTTACCCAGCGGAATGAGGAAGATCTGCCCGAGATTTGGTCCGGAGTGTTTGAAGGCAAGACAGACGGCACGTCGATTGGAATTCTGTTCCGTAATAAGGACCAGCGCAGCCGCGACTACAGCGATATCAAAGACAAATATCGCCCGGGGCATGCGGATTTTACGTTCGATGCCAAGTATGGTTTTCGCGACTATCGCGGCGGGGGTCGCTCCAGTGCCCGGGAA
Organism: uncultured Alcaligenaceae bacterium; assembly: GCA_964588185.1. Taxonomy (GTDB): domain Bacteria; phylum Planctomycetota; class Planctomycetia; order Gemmatales; family Gemmataceae; genus CAZPPD01. The sequence continues at coordinate 425 of CAZPPD010001049.1, forward strand.
ACCATGTGCCGGGTTGCGGCGGGAGCTATCGCCAAGAAATTGCTGGCCCAACAGGGGATAGCGGTCTTGGGTTATGTCAAACAGGTGGGCTCCATTGCCGCGGACATTCCCGATCCAATCAAGATCACCTTGGACCAGGTCGAAGCGAATCCCGTGCGTTGTCCCGATCCGAGTAAAGCTGAGGAGATGATGGCATTAATCGAGAAGGTCCGCAAAGAACAGGATTCCATTGGCGGTGTGAGTGAATTAGTAGCTACCGGTGTTCCGCCGGGTTTGGGAGAACCTGTTTTCGACAAGTTGAAAGCGGATCTGGGAAAAGCGTTGCTGTCATTGCCCGCGGTTACCGCATTCGAGTATGGGTCGGGGTTCGCGGTCGCCACGGCTCGCGGTAGTGAAAACAATGATTCCTTCATCAAAAAGGAAACGGGCATCGGCACCCAAAGCAACCGCCATGGCGGGATGCTGGGCGGTATTTCCAGCGGAGAGCCGATCGTTTGCCGAGTCGCCATCAAACCGACCAGTAGTTTGCCCCAACCCCAGCAAACGGTCACGCGTTCGGGAGAGGCTACGGAGATTTCTACCAAAGGCCGGCATGATCCTTGTTTGCTGCCGCGCTTTGTACCCATGGGGGAGGCGATGTTTGCCTTGGTTTTGGTGGACCATTGGTTGCGCTGGAAAGCTCAATGTGGATAGAGTTTGCACATTTACTTTTGCTGCTTAACTATCTTGTCCATTGCTTCTTCGACCGATTTCAAAAGCCTCTCGTTGTCTTGATCGAAAACCAAAAACCGCCTGTTATTCAAGAGGACTGCAATGTTTCTTCCATCATGGCGTTGGAGAACCATAGAAGTGGTACCGGGTAGACTTCCGATGAAAGCAAAAGACCCTTTGGGATGGCCGGGTGACCGCGGGCGACCCGATATCAAGTAGTGGTCCATGAATTTGCACAAAGCCGGTGCGGAAGCAATGAGTCCCCCATGAGCATCCATGATTTCCATCGAAAGCATTTTTTCGGGAACGGGGTACCAAACTTCCCTGGGATCTCGCTCCTCTTTTTTTGTCCTTCCCAAACGAATGTCCTTAATTTTTAAAGGCTGGCAGAGCAATTTTTGTACCGCCTCATGGTAAGTTTGACCCGTCTTCTTCTCGATTACCCGTCCCAGGACACAATAGCCAAAGTTTGAATAAGCATACCGTTCTCCGGGAGTAAACTGTAACGGTTTCGTGATCATGTATCTGACGATATCCTCGGCAATTGCCTCCCGGTCGAGTTTCAATTCATTCTTGATCTTTTTAACCTGAAACATGGGGTCAAAGGATTTCTTTTTATCCCAACCGCCTTTATGTCTGAGAAGGTGTTCCACAGTGATGGTTTTGAGGCGAGGGTCTACTTTCTTGCCCTTAATTCCGGGCTGAAGGGCCAGCAGAGGAAAAACCCTGGTATCCGGACGCAGCAGCTTCTGGCGAAACAATAAACGGATTAGCGCAGCGGTAATGGGTTTCGAAACACTCGCCAGGCGAAATAATGCGGTAGGGGGAGTGGCTTTCTTTCTTTCCTTGTCTTGCCAACCAAAACCCCGGGAATAGACAAGCTGACCTTTGTAACTAACTGCCACCGCTCCGGCCTGACAGTTAATTTTGTCCATGAACTTCATGATGGATTTTTCGAGCGGTTTATAGTCTTTGACTGAAGTTC
>CAZPPD010001050.1:0-2118 GCA_964588185.1 uncultured Alcaligenaceae bacterium
CCGAATTAACTTAGATACTCCAGCCAAATAATTGAGTGTAAAATTTCTCCGCTGCGGCGACATCTTTCGTCTGGAGCTCAAACCAGCATAAGGAATCGGGCTCGTTGATAATCTCGGCTCCTATGTGTTGTTTCGGTTCCCAGAAAGCAAAAATTGCTCCGGTGGGATCTTGTACCACTGCCATGCGTCCTGCATCCATTACATCAAAAGGTTCCTGATGAACGGTGCCGCCTAGTTCTTTGACCTTGGCGACCGCGGCATCGGCATTTTCAATGGTCGCATAACACAGCCAATGAGCCGGTACTTGTTGCTCTCTCATTTCTTCGCTCATCAAGTAGAGAGCACAAACATTCTTGCCATTCTTGCTCAGCATCGTGTAAACACCGGCTGGGCCGGCCGGCATGTCATGGGCGGTCCATCCAAACACTTGAGTGTAAAAACTTTTGGCTGCACCTGCATCAGTGGTCGCCAAATCGGCCCAACAAAAGGTGCCGGGGGAATGTTTTGTTACTTCCATTAGGTGCCCTCGCTTCTTTTGTAGCTGGATTCGCCAGAATTCAGCCGTTTTTTCTATCAGATCCCTATTAGGTAGATTGCCGGAATTCAGCCGCTCAGCAGTTTTCTGAATTTGGTAAATTCAGCTACCCATCGAATTAACCTCCTAGCTGGAAATTTATTTCCTGCTTCACCCTCCAAGCAAATTGGTGTAAGTTCAAATTTCATTCTATCGATTTACCGTCCTGGAGAGTCTCATGATCTGCCAATATCAGAAGCGATTTTGTTTGATCCTAGTCGTTATTATTTGTTGCGTCGGATTGCTCCCTAAAACTACTTCCGCGGCACAAAAGAAAAATAAACGCTACAACGTTTTGTTTTTCTTTTCCGACGATCAACGCCGAGACACCATTGCCACTCTGGGCAATAAACATATTGAAACGCCGAATCTTGATAAGCTGGTTCGCAGCGGAGTCTTCTTTAAAAATGCCTATTGCATGGGCTCCATGGGCGGAGCAGTTTGCGTTCCCAGCCGGGCTATGATGATGAGTGGGCGGCCATTGTTCCGTGTTCCCACAAATCTCCGCAATGTGCTCACTTTGGCTCAATACTTCCAACAAATGGGTTACATAACCTTTGGTACCGGAAAGTGGCACAACGGCGGCGAATCTTTTGCTCGCTCATTTGAGGTAGCCGATGCCGTGATGCTCGGCGGCATGTCCGATCATTTTAATGTGCCGTTGAGTTATTTGGAAAAAGGAGGCTTCACCCGCTATTCTGCAAAGGGAAAACATTCCAGCGAGATCTTTGCCGACTCCGCTATCACTTTTTTGAAGAACCAAGTGGGGAAAGGAAAAAGCAAAAATCCTTTCTTTATGTACGTCGCCTTTCAGGCTCCGCATGATCCGCGCGATGCTCCCAAAAAATATCTGCAGAAGTACTACAAAAAGCGGCCCCCGTTGCCGGAGAATTACATGCCGCAGCATCCTTTTAACAACGGCCACATGGTCCTGCGGGATGAAAATTTGGCTCCTTGGCCGCGAACGAAGGAAACCGTTCGAGATCAGCTCGCCGAATACTATGCCTTGATCACTCACATGGATCACCAGATCGGCCGCATTCTACAAGCTCTCCGCGATACCGGTGAATACGAAAATACCATTATTGTTTTTGCTGCGGATCACGGTTTGGCGGTGGGATCGCATGGATTGCTGGGTAAGCAAAATATTTACGACCACTCCATGGGCACGCCGATGCTATTCGCCGGCCCGGAAATTCCCAACAATGAGCAACGCGATGCTTTGGTGTACCTGTTCGATATCTTTCCAACCTTGTGCGAGTTGAATCATCTTAAGATCCCCAAAAGTGTAGAAGGAAAATCTTTAGCCAAGATTCTCCAAGGTAAGGAGAAACAAGTCCGCGATTCCATTTACCTGAATTACCGGGATCTGCAACGGGGAATCCGGGATGACCGCTGGAAGTTGATCTGCTATCCCAGAATCAATCATGTCCAGCTATTTGACCTGAAGAATGACCCCGATGAACTGAAGAACCTTGCGAAGCAGCCGGAACTATCCGGGAGGGTAAAGCAGCTCAAGAAATTGAACTTGGCATGGGAACGAA
>CAZPPD010001051.1:0-2118 GCA_964588185.1 uncultured Alcaligenaceae bacterium
GAACCCTAGGGAAGCCTTCGTTACTCCGTCGAGCTCGACCTCAGTGGCGGCCGCAATGCCGAGGATGTTCTTCGAGTGCTGGTTTGTTTGTCCTCAGTGGGACTCTGTCCGGCGAATTGGACGCGTGCGGATGGTGTCTTGGATATCGAATCGATGTTGAAACCCGGGCGAGTACTCGGCCATTACCGCATCGAACGGGAACTGGGCCGGGGCACTTTTGGTTGTGTGTTAGCTGCCCAGGATCTCCGCCTACATCGCCAGGTAGCCCTGAAGGTCATCCGCAAAACCACCACGGAATCCGAGTCGAATTTACTGAACGAGGCGAGGTCGGCTGCTGCCGTTAACCACCCAAATGTTTGCACCATTTATGCGGTGGAAGAGATAGATGGATTGCCGACAATCGTGATGGAGTACCTCGATGGTATTCCCCTGGATCGCTATATTGCCAATGGCTTCGGCGACTCCACCTTCAAGACTATCGCGAGAGGTTTGGCATCCGGATTGGCTGCCGCTCACAAGGCGGGAATCATCCATGGGGATCTTAAACCTGCTAACGTCATCCTCCGCAATTCATCCGAACCGGTGATCCTCGATTTTGGGTTAGCTCGGCTCCTTCAACAACATCCTACTTCTGCTCCCCCGGATTCGAACCAAAGGGAAGCTAGTTCACCTGCAGAGCAATCTGCAATTGAATCCACTGATGTTTGGCAGGTCGATCCTGCACAAATATGGATTTCGCAGGATCCGTCCGGTTCTGCCTCCACTGCCGATTATGAAGTGGGACCAAAAGCAGAGGATAGGTCGGCACCGAATCCCTACGGCAAAATTTCCGGGACGCCTGCTTACATGTCTCCGGAACAAGCTCGAGGAGCTATCCTGAGTGAAGCGACCGATATATTCTCGCTGGGCCAAATCTTCGCCGAAATGTTGACTGGTGTTCGCCCGCTTGACAAGATGGGCCCTCTCCAGATATTTCAGACTCTTCAAAAGCCGGAGTTTGTCAGTTCAATTGCCAAGAACCTACCTGCAGAATATCAGGAGCTGGTTGCTTCGATGTTGACGATTGAACCGGCGAACAGGCCGACAGCCCAAGAAGTAGCGCAGAAGTTATGAGCTGCGCAGGCCCCCTTATTCCGGACTTTCCTATGAATAGCACCTTGGAAATAGCCAGGCAATTTGCGAACAGCCTTGATGAAGAAGATTATCAAGCGACGGCAGAACTGTTAAGTATGCAATGCAAGTATTCCTGTCGCGATCAGGTTTATGTTGGTCCCCAAGCGATTCTCAACTCTTATCGAACTACGGGAGACTCAGCAAAAGAGAGATTCGACAATATCGAATATGACAGTATTGTTCAGCTCCTAACAGCTAATACGGCTCAGATTCATTTTGTCGACCATTTGTATCACAACGGAGGAAAACATACTTTCGAATGTGAACAACGAATTGAGGTAAGGGAAGGTAAGATCACGCGGATTGAACACTTGGACCTTCCCGGGCAAAGGGAAGCTTTAAAAGCGTTTCTTAATCAGGTCCATTAGCTGCGTACTCATCACAAGGACCAAAGAGGACACGGAGAAAAAGATGTGCTTTGCGGTTGCTAATAGCGGATTAGCAATCAATCCAAATTGAAAGCTGATTTTAAGGCCAGCAATGCTTCGTCGGCGCGGTCGCGGTCTACGACAACACTTACGCGCACTTCGCTGGTGTTGATCATGCTGATGTTGATTCCACGTTTTGCCAAAGCCCCAAACATCCGCCGGGCTACACCGGTATGCGTTCGCATTCCCACGCCCAGGACAAACAGAGTGGCGATATTCGGATCTTTGGTTACTTGGGAATGGTAATAAATGCCTTGGACAACTTGTTTTGTGATTTCCTGTGCCTTTTCCAAATCCTGCAAAGGTACACTAAACGATATCTGCGTGCGGTCCGGCCCGGACATATTCTGCACGATCATATCAACAATAATGCCCCCCGCCGCAACCGCCTGAAAGATCGACGAACAAATTCCGGATTGGTTGGGTAGGTTGGTAATGGTAATTCGGCCTTGGTCGGTGCCCAGGAGGACATCGCTGACGACAAATTGCTGATTGCCGTCGTCCTCCTGAGGCGGGC
>CAZPPD010001052.1:0-2113 GCA_964588185.1 uncultured Alcaligenaceae bacterium
ATACCTGTTTTTAGTTGATTTAGCCGGGAATCCACCGCTGCAAATTGCTTTGCGAACAACTTTGTCGGACAATGGCTACCTTTCGAAATAATCCGGAAAGAATTCTCGCAACTAGTTTTGCTGCAATAGGTTGTGACTTTTATTTTCCGCTCGGCTAAAAGGGCAAGGCGGTAAAGTTTGCTTAATCCAAGACTTGCGATTTGGCTCCACTCTGGTTCCCTTGGACCCTTTGTCATACTATGTAGGTGAAATCGTTTGCTAATGTTAGAAAACTATCATTGAAAAGCAGCTGAGTTAATTATGTCCAATAATGACGGCGATAAACCTTTTCAAACCCGGAAATCGGTATCAGAGTGGATAAAAACCCTCTCCCATCGGCGTTCTTCCGAGCGCCGCCAAGCTGCCTTGGCCCTGGGACTCCTGCAATCGCGAGGGAAAACCGCGATTACCGCCTTGGCAAATTCGCTCTCGGATCCAAATGAACTGGTGCGCCGACAAGCCGCTGAATCTTTGGGCTTGATGGGGGAAAAAGCAGAGTCGGCTGTTGCAGATTTGAGCAATGCGTTGTCGGACGAGTGGGAATTTGTTCGCCAACAAGCAGGAGAAGCCCTCGGCCGAATCGGACCTAAAGCAGCGGATGCCGTTCCCGAGCTGATTATTGCCTTGGAAGATCCCGTGAAATATGTCCGCTGGCAAGCAGCCGAGGCATTGGCCCGAATCGGCGTGCGAAACCAAGACCTTTCCAATGCGTTGTCGAAATTATTACAAGACCCGGAGGAAGATGTTCGCTCGGCGGCAGCTCGAGCGCTGGCCATTCTAAATCCGGAGGTGGTCGGCAATTTAATCAAAGCACTTTCCGGCAATGACAAGCAAATGCGAATTGGAGCCGCTCAAGCACTAGGAGAGATGGGAGAACCCGGATTAGCGGCTCTTCCTGCTCTGAAGAAGGGATTGAAAGATAAAGAGGTGGAAGTCCGATCTCGAGTCGTTTGGGCCCTGGGAGAACTATCTCAAGTAAGTCAGGATGCAATTCCGGTCTTAATGCTGGCCCTTCATGATGAAGTCGCCGAGGTGCGGCGGGATGCGGCGGAAGCATTAGGATTACTGGGGCATGAGGCTTGTCCCGCCATTCCATTGTTAATTGAGCACCTGGAAGATGAAGACCTGGATACTCGTTCCTGGAGTTCTTTGGCTCTGGTAACGATTGGTCAGGATGCAGTCCCGGACTTGATAACAGCCCTTTCCAATGCAAAATCGGAAGTGGCTCATGGAGCGATGCAAGCTTTAGTGGAAATAGGCACTCCGAAGATTTCAAAAAGTGAAATCCCTCCCCTCAAAAAAGCTCTAAAGAGTGACAATCCCGCCATCCGTTCCTGGTCTGCCCGGGCGTTAGGACAATTAGGCCCGGATGCGGAACCGGCCGTGCCTGCCTTAATTAAGTGTTTAAAAGACGACAGTTTTGATGTTCGTATTTGGACTATAAAAACTATCGGCTTAATCGGTCCGGGTGCTCAGAAAGCGAAAGCTCCACTTAGATTTTTGTTGGAAGTGGAAGATCCCGAATATTATGAAGAAGTAAAAGAAGCCCTGGAAAAGATCGGATAACCCTTCTTAAATCAAATCCATCTATTTCCGAGCGATGGAAATGCCGATATGATTCGTCAACTCTTTTAGGATTTCGGCCAACCAGGCCAACAAGTGTGACAGAAGGGTTTAGGAAGGATGACGAAAAGGGCTTGACTGACTTGGAAAGTAAGTCAGAATGCAATAAGGAACTTTTCATTTAAACACAACAACCTAATTAACGGAATAATCATCATCCTTCGGTTTTCGACAAATATCTCAAACTAATAACAGTCCATTTGGTTCTTTCATTCAATCCCTCCCTTACCAAAGGACCGTTCTAAATTTCCTTCGCCCATAATTTGGAGAAACTGCAAAGCTTATGACTTTTATTCATTCCACCCGAAAGGACCGATTAATGAACAAAGCTGCCATGTTCTTCGGTTTGCTGGGGATAGGGTTCGTGGCATTATTTTCACCTGGAAAATTAAGAGGTGCAGAGGAGTCGCCCCCCCACCCTTATGTGGTTTAAGTGGGTATTAACGACTAC
>CAZPPD010001053.1:0-2112 GCA_964588185.1 uncultured Alcaligenaceae bacterium
ACAGCGATTTTAAATCGGCAGTTTATTTTACCTTTTGGTTTACTTTGCGCAGCTGAACAGCTGTCTTCCTTTTTATTAGTCTAATTAATTATGGCGGTTGTTATTCTGGCACCTCCTGTTTTTATCTTAATATCCAGTATTACAATCAATGCTCCTCCCTTTATTTCTGATTTTTTCGCCATATTTTATTTTACCTTGCTCCCCTTTTTGCTATCCTTCCTCTATAATCCCCACGGAGGGGATGGCCTCTTTTCCCGGGTGCTAGGATGCTTCATTTCGACTCCCAACTCCAACTGCTGGTCGGCGAAGGCGGATCTTTGCCGATTCAGCCCGATGATGAGGTTACTTCCAAATTCCTCATGCTCCTCGAAGGCGAGTGCTTGCCGCTCGGGCCGGTGGCGGCGGCGCAAAAATTCGGCTTCAGCAAACAACGCTATTTCCAACTGCGCAAAGCCTTTTGCCAGCAAGGAATTGACGGCTTGCAGAACCACAAACGCGGCCCCAAAACCAACTACCGTTGCTCCGACGAACTGGTCCGCCAGGTTATTCGCCACCGCTTTCTCGATCCGGCAGTGTCGGCGTCGGTCATTGCCCAAAAGCTCCGCCAAGCTGGCTTCGTTATCAGCACCCGCAGTGTCGAACGCATCATCTCTCACTACGGCCTGCAAAAAAAAACTCTATCGTTGCCCGCCGACCAATGAACCCTTTGTCCTTACTTACAGCGGCCGCGACTACACGCGCAGCGAACCCTGCGATCCCCAGAGCCTGGAACGGGGCGTGCGGCAACTCCTGGCCGACAAAGTCTGCGGCGGCTCGTTGGGCTTATGGCTGCTGACGCCCGAACATCTGCGTTTGGGCACCTGGGACCTGCTGTGCGGTTGGAGCGGCCAAAGCAGCGAACGCGCCGAGCCGCGGTTGGCTCTGCAGTTAATCCATGAATCGGCCCTGTGCACGGCCGGTTTGCGCCACAAACGCTCGCTGCCGCAAAAGAGCTTCAGCCTGAGTAACGGCTTGCCGTTTTTGGCCACCGACAGCGGCATTCATCAGTTGCTCGAGACCCATCCGGTCGCCGACACCTTGGCTCTGCAGCGAACTCTCGGCCAGTTGCGAAACACCTGCGGCCACTACCAAGGCAAGGTTTTGTTGGTCGATCCGCATCGCCTCCGCAGTTCCAGCAAACGCCACATGCGCCGCCAACGCAAGGAGCCCAGTTCTCCCCCGGAGAAGATGGCCCAAACCTTCTTTGTCATTGACGGCGATACCTGCCAACCGCTGTGTTTCACCACCGGCACGGCCTCGCGGACCGTCAGTCAAGCCACGCCGGAACTGCTGGAGTTGGCCGCCGATATCTTGGGCGTCCCCAACCCACCGGCTCTGGTCTTGGCGGATAGCGAGCATTTCACCGGCGAGGTGCTTCAGCAACTCCGCGATCGCAACGGCTTCGATTTGCTGGTGCCGGTGCCGCTACGGAAAAGTCTGCTTCAGCGCTTGGCAGCGATGCCGGCCGAGCAGTTCACGCCGCGCTGGGCCGGTTATGCCACCGCCCGCAGCAGCTATCAATTATCCCGCGGCCCGTCGTTGCCGCTGTTTGTGCAGCGCTTCGGCGAAACGCCAGCGGATTACCACTTCAGCGCCTTTGTCTGTACTGGCGAACGCGAGGAAGTGGCGGCCTTGACCGAAGAATATCCCAAACGCTGGCATGTGGAGGAATTCTTCAACAATCACCAGGCGTTGGGCTGGAACCGCGCCGGCACCCAGAATGTCAATATCCGCTATGCCCAGATGACCTTCGCGCTGATGGCCCAAGCGGTTTTACAGCAACTGCGTTGCCGTCTGGGAGACCTCTACACCCAATGGGATGCCAAGCATTTCGCCAAGGATTTCCTGCAGGCCTTGGAAGGCGACATCCGCGTCAGCGGCGACACCATCGTGGTCACCTACTACAACGCTCCGAACAGCGAGCAGTGGCGCAGCCACTACGAAGATCTGCCGACCAAACTCCGAGCAGACAATATCGATCCCCGCATCCCCTGGTTATACGATTACCAACTCGACTTCCGTTTCCGCTGAGTTAGAGGGAGTCTAATAAATAGGGGATTTAAAATCGCTGTT
>CAZPPD010001054.1:0-2103 GCA_964588185.1 uncultured Alcaligenaceae bacterium
TTAGTTCATTGTGGTGTCACTCATGTGGTGTGGATTCCCGACAGTTTTTTGGGAACCTGGGAAGAGTCTCTAACATCTTCCCCCGGAATCGAGCTCATTCGAGTCAGCCGGGAAGGAGAGGCCTTCGCGGTCGCGGCAGGTTTATTGCTCGGTGGAAAGAATCCAATAGTCGTTATTCAGTGCACAGGATTTTTTGAAGCTGGGGATTCCTTTCGCAACGTGGTTCATGATTTGAAACTCCCTCTCTTCTCTATCGTCGGTCTTCGCAGTTATAATGCCCATCAAAAAGGAACCACAAAGGATTCCTGCTCTCTCTTTGCCGAGCCATTCTTTGTTGCTTGGAAGATTCCCTATGTAATATTGATGGACGTTGCCACCGCAGAAGATTTAGCGGCAGCCTTTAGACAAGCTTTGGCAGAAAATCGGGCCGGAGCTGCATTGTTGGCGGAATAACCATGCTAATGACCCATAGACAGGCGCTTGAGGTTCTGGCCAAAAACCGGGGAGATCGAATCGTCATCACCACCATGAGTGCGGTTGGAATTTGGCCGGACCTTTCGGATACCCCCTTGGATTTTGCCTATTTGCCCTCCTCAATGGGCCAAGGTCCGCCTTTGGGCTTGGGATTGGCAATGGCTCAACCGCAGCGGGGCGTTGTCGTGGCGAATGGGGATGGCTGCACCTTAATGAACTTGGGGGCCTTGGTCACCATCGCACAAAACCCTGCAAATCTATTTCTGTTAATCCTGGACAATGGGATCTATGAAGTGACCGGCGGCCAGCCGACCGTTGGTAGCGGCAAAGTAGATTTCGCCTTGATGGCCAAAGCCGCCGGGCTACGCCGGGTTTATTCTTTTTCTTCTCTGGACCAATGGCAAGAAGGGGCTTCCGAGGCTCTTGCGGGCAACGGGCCGGTGGTAATCTGGCTGAAAGTGGAAGCACGCTATGGACAAATAACTCCAAAAGCCCCCCGGCCCATGGCAGAGCAGATTCAACGGTTGCAGAGTGTTCTTTTCGGTGATTCCGGTTCGAAATAACTAATCTTTTGGCAACGGTAAACGCATAGTTAAAGTACAGTGATGGCGGATCTTGTCATATTTTTTGCCCTCTTCCGTTCCGGATTCATCCAGTTCCATATACGACCGAAAGGTATAAACTCCCGGTTTGCTTATCGGCACAAACACCTTTCCCTCCGGGTCGGTCTTGGTATTCTTCCGGGAAGGGCCGCGTACATAGAAGGGCCGATTGGCGGCAGGTTTCCCTTTCCACAGAACTTGTAAGTTGATTGCGTCCTTGGTTAGGCTTGGAACAATATCAATCGCTAGATGTTTTGCTCGGGCAAATGTTTTTAGCTGATCACGGGATTTAACTTGCAAGTACCGGGCGTTGTAATGCAAGAGAACGATGGTCTTTTTGTAAGAATAGGTTCCGAATTTTCCGTAGCTTTCGATGGCACACGGAGTTTTCACAGACTCTTTTGAAATAAGCCATTTCTGTTTCGGTTTTGCTTTGGTCGCGACTTTCATTTCCACAGGTATTGGTTTCATATTATCTGGAGTTCGAATCCAGGTTTTGCCCCGTTTTATAAACGGCCCTAGGTATCCCCCATTCCGCGGATAAGGGGCTTCTTCAAAAATAACATTCGCTTTCCCGTTTCGAATAATCACCCACAAATAATGAGCATTGGCTACGGAAGCAAAAAAAACGACCATTAGGGTTGCTGCAAGAATCCTGCGAAACATGATTGAATCCTTTGTGAGTTTGCTTTGTCAATTAATTGATCCCAACATACCCTCAAAGGAATTGCCAAGAAATTTTGAAAGGGGGAGCGGCATTGGAAGTTAATTTAATTGCTCCCATTCATCAGATATGGAAAGCAAACTTTTTAAATGCAGTTCAAAACCAGGGAGCAAAGAGGTACGTAGGTTTGATTCTCTTTAATCCGGCCCAAATCACCCGATCTGGCCGTTTTCGATTGAAATCAATTTTTATTTCTTGCTCAAATACGGTTTTATCCAATGATTTCCCATCTGGATTGTTATCCCGATATGTAGTGGACCCCAAAAACTGGACCACCGAATAAGATAGTATTCGAGTCTAGTG
>CAZPPD010001055.1:0-2097 GCA_964588185.1 uncultured Alcaligenaceae bacterium
GAAGCCGATTCTACCGGTAATATCATTATCTAAAGTTTTTCCAGGGTAAAAAATATCAGCTGAAAAGAAAATAAAATCGCAAATTCACTTGATCCGACCGCCAGGGCCGAGTGGCTGTTTAGATTCTTTCTCCTTCCATTTTCACCCAATTCCTGTTCCCCAATCCAATTTTCCTCATTCGTTTCCAGTGAATCCTTGAGGGCTTTTTTCTTAACAATAAGCCTCTTTTGTACTATACAAAATACAAAAACTACATAATAGAAAGTCCGGTTTCGATTGGCAGCAAAATAATCTGCTTGGTGTAAACGAATAGACGGAAAACATTTACACATTTGGGAAGAACTGTTTAAAGGTATTCAGATATTTAAATAATTCGTTACCTCGTTTTTGAAGTTTCTTTCACATCTGATCAGGTTTTTTGGATAGATGGAAATTTCCTTTATTAACATAACTTTCATGGCCGTGGAAGGGGTGGTTAATAATTTAAATGAAGAGTCCAAACCTTTGCTTCTTACTTTATTTATTTATTTTTCATAGTCGTGTGAAAAACTTTTCGTAGCTTATCTACGCTTTAAGAAATATAAGTGTGTAATTAAATCACATAACTTTCATCCTTGTATTGTTGAAGCTACTTTATATTTTTCGCATTATTAAACATCGTATGGTAAGGCCTTAAAAATATATTCCTAGCTATTCTTACCTTATCCACACTCCAACATATATGTGAATCTTAAATTAAAGGTTTATATAACGTACAAATTATATACCCATCCTTTTAAATTTCTGTGATTCACTTAAAGGAGAAAGTATTGGGTTAAGAAACTCGTCCGTGTTTCGATGTGCCTAGCACAAAAAAGTGATTAGTGCTCTTGTTTTTTTCTTACGAAAGGGATCTTTCTTATGTGGAAAACCACGCTTCAAAAATTTTTCTCTCGCGGCAACAACCAACCGGTTCGCCGCAAACCTATGATTGAAACGCTTGAAGATCGAGCCGTTCCTGCTGTTGTCGTCTTCAACGTTGACGACGACGGAGTTCAAAAACCCGGTGCTTTAACCACAATTCAGGAAGCCATTGATCTGGCTGCCCTAGAGAACCCATCAGACATTAAAGTGATTCGCGTGTTCGATGGTACCTACAACGAAAACCTCTCCATTTCCGGCTCGAATGGTGACAAAATCAAATTAGTTGCCAAGGACAAAGACGCCGGCATTGACACCAAAATCGTTGGAGGCACTGATGCTGGAAACCCCAACGCTCCGGTTATCGACATTAATGGATCCGACCGTGTTGTCGTGAAAGGCTTTACTATCGACGGCGGGGCAGTTCAAGGAAATGCCGGAGTTGGGGCTGACGCTGGTGTTTTCATCCACGGTGATGGCGGCGCCACCGTCCGAGGAAATACCTTTGAGAATTTCAACCGTGGCGATGTTGTAGCCTCAACCGGGAACAACCGAGTCGGCCAGGCTGTCCGCATCGGAAATTCCTTTAACGATAATGACCCATCCAACGATGATCCTGGTTTTGCCAAGGTCCTTTGGAACACCATCAACGATTACCATAAATCCGGTATCCTAGTCGAGGGCCTGGGTTCAGAGGGTATCATTAGTTTCAACACCGTGACCGGTGCTGGTGAACAAGATGTCAATATCCAAAATGGCATTGAAATTGGGGACGAGGGTGAAGGCCGAGTTCGCTTTAACACCGTAACCGGTGCAAACTTTACTGATCCGGATTTTACCTTGTTTACCGCTGCCGGTATCCTCATCGATGACACCAATGTTAAGACCGTTGTCGGTGGAAATACGGTTACCAACAATCAAACCGGTATCTTCATCGATGGATTCGACGTCGGTGGGATTGACGGTGGACATGTTATTGTCCACAACACCGTAACCGATAACGTCCAAGATGGTATCCTCCTGACTGATGCCAACGGCAACAAAATCCTCCGAAACGTTGCCAACCGAAACGGTGGTGTGGTTTTCACCACCACTAATCAAGTGGTGAATTTCGATGGTTCAGTCGATAACCCCTTGGTTGCCGGGGACATCCTTCAAGGTCAGTTGTCCTGGCAAAACATCGGCAACGTTGTTGCT
>CAZPPD010001056.1:0-2092 GCA_964588185.1 uncultured Alcaligenaceae bacterium
GTTTGCCCAGCGAAGCTGGCAATCCCTGTCGCCACGATGATGGCGACCTCGCCCCGTCCATGGGGAAGAGAATCCGAATCGCAAGGGCGTCGCTGGCAACGGCGGGGTCTGAAGGAAGCGATAGGAAGTTGGCGGTTCATAGCGTAAGCGAACCGGATTCGGCGGACTGTCGGGGTAAGCGTGCGAAAAGTCGCGACGCCCGATTCGTGGACAACGGCAGGACGTGATTGAGGATGCAATTGCCAACGGGGATCCAGCACAGTAACTGGGGAAGCCTGACATCCGCCGGCGGTGATCGGTAGGCGGTCGCAAGAGGAGACTCAAGCGGCTGGACGAAACGGTGTCAGGTGGCAGAGGATCCCGTAGTAGTGTGGAAGCCGTGGCCTGGGAAGCCGGGTAACCGAGTGGAGGAGAAACCCACGGTGACGCAAGGCGTGTTCTTGCGGGCGACGGATGGCCAAAAGCGTTCGTCGTTGCGAAGGGGAGAAGTTTCAAGGAAGTGTTTCGAGGAGAAGTCGCGTGTCGACGGCCAGCACAAGCGGATGGACGCATCCGGGAACCGACCGAGCGGTAGCCTGTGACAGGGACTCTGCAGGTTCGGTCCGCTGAGCGGAGTAGCTCCTGGCCTCTGCTGTAGATTGCCCGCAGGGGATAGCACGCAGCACGCCGGGCGAAATGGACGCAGTCGTCGTCAAGTTGCCTTCGACAAGAACACGCAAGACAAGGACGATGAGCAAAATCTACTACAGTTTGTATGACCGCTTGCTGCACGTGGGGGCATTGGCCCGCGCGTTCGCCAAGGTCCGCAGCGCCAAGGGAGCTCCTGGCGTGGACGGTCAGAGTGTGGCGGTATTCGAAGACAACTTAGTGGACGAGGTCCATCGTCTTGCTCACGAACTGCGGACCAAGACCTATCGCCCGCTGCCGGTAAAACGGGTCACAATCCCCAAACCCGGTGGTGGCGAACGCCATCTCGGCATTCCTGCAGTCCGTGACCGGGTCGTTCAGCAGGCGTTGCTGAACATCCTGCAGCCGATCTTTGATCCGGAATTTCACCCGTCGAGTTATGGCTACCGACCGGGTCGCAGTTGTCAGCAAGCCGTGGCCAAAGCCACGCTGTTTATCCGACAGTACGACTTGGTGCACGTGGTCGACATGGATCTTTCCAAGTGTTTCGACCGCCTGGATCATGACTGGATCGTAACATCGGTTCGCCGACGAGTACGCGATGGCAGTATCTTGAACCTGATCAAGATGTTTTTGACCAGCGGGGTAATGGTCGAGGGCAACTGGGAGGCAACAGCGGTTGGCAGTCCCCAAGGGGGCGTGATCAGTCCGCTGCTCGCCAACATTTACCTGGACGCCTTCGATCAAGAGATGAAACGTCGCGGCCACCGCATCGTGCGTTATGCCGACGATATCCTCATCTTGTGCCGGAGCCAATCGGCGGCCCATCATGCACGTGAAGTGGCGGGCAGCATCCTGGAAGGTGATCTCCGCCTGAAAGTGAATGCCGAAAAGACCCATGTAGTCACTGCCTCACAAGGGGTGAAGTTCCTGGGTGTGATGATCTTCCCCAGCCGGATAGCAATCCAGGCGAAGAAGGTCGTCGGCTTCAAAGAGAAGGTGAAAGGGATCACCCGTCGCAACAGTCCGGTAAATCTGGAGAAGGTCATTGCCGACCTGAACCCAGTGCTGCGGGGCTTTGCCAATTACTTCCGGATGGCCAACTGCAAGACGCTCCTGGGTGATATGATGGCCTGGATTCGACGCCGTCTCCGTGCCAAACAGCTTGCGTTATGGAAGAAGCCTGGACGGCTGCACCGCCGCTTGCGGCAATTGGGCTACCAGGGAGACTTCGATAAAATCCGCATGCAAAGTTGGCGTAACTCGAGAAGCCCCCTGGCAAGCTATGCCATGCCAAATAAATGGCTAGCGGAACTGGGGCTTTTCGACCTGAAAGGCGTTGAGACCGGAGTTTTGCCCAAGGTGATTTGAGATACTTGAAACAGGAGCCGTATACGAGGCCCGTACGTACGGTTCTGTGAGAGGGCTGAGTCTCGGCTCAACACCGAGACTCACCCTACTCGAT
>CAZPPD010001057.1:0-2092 GCA_964588185.1 uncultured Alcaligenaceae bacterium
TTTTCCATTCCCAGCCAGTTTTTCATCGGTCTTCCAAATCGTTTTGCCATCCTTTATGTTCTGGTCAATCATGTATGGTGGATTTCCTGTACCACTGTTAAGGATGACTTTTTCCTTGTAAATAATCGGAGAAGAGGCGTAACCCCATTGATGATTCACCTTGCCAAGGTCCCGCGACCAATTCTCATTGCCGTCCAAGTCATAGCAGTGTAATCCTCCGGTTCCATGCCAGACGACCACGACTTTCCCATTGGATGCCGGGGTGGTGGCACAGTATGGATTGGTGCGATGGGTGGTAATTCCGGGTGTTACCTTGATGGTTTTTTCCCACAGCTTTTTGCCGCCTTTGCGGCCGAAGCAGTATAGGGTTCGCTTGGCCCCTTTTGGGTCCTGGGCACAGGTCACAAAGACGCGATCTCCGACAATGATCGGGCTTCCGTTTCCTCCCATGGGTAATGGCACCTTCCATTTGATGTTTTGTTGGGTGCCCCAATTGATCGGAACATTTGTTGCCTGAGAAATGCCCGAATTATTGGCTCCGCGAAAAGCAGGCCAATCATCCTTCTTCAGTTGGCTGGTGCCAATTGTAGGAAACAAGCCGGCAAAGGTGGCGACGGTTAAAAATAGACATACGAAACGAATCATTTCAGCTCTCCATAATGGGAATGGCTTGGCACGAAAATGCCTCCTACCATTAGATGTTCGGGTCATGGAATTTATTTGGATCATCCGTTTGGCTTTATGTTTTGTCCGCCAATTCAAAGCGAGCTTTAAAATGGCGTAAGCTTAATTCTCTGCCCGCAACCGGAATTGCTGCAGGAATTCGTTGCCGCTGATGGAATAATTCGCCCAAGCAATCCGCGACATATTGCAGATCCTGATCCTCGTATTTGTTGCGGGGAATCGCGCAGCGGACGTAGTTTTGTTTGGGAAGCGTTTCCTTTCCCGTCCCGGAATCAAATTTACCAAAAGCGAACGCTCCCAATTCGCACAACCGAACTCCCTTCAACAGTAGTAACCCTGTGAGGGCAATGCCACCAAAATCTTCTCGGCTTAGCGAGGTGTCCGCAAAGAACTGATCCACATCGATGTAAATGGCATGGCCGCCGAATGGCTGGAGGACAGGCACTCCCTTTTCCTGCAATAATTCCCCTAACCTCCGGACCTGACCCACCCGGCTGAGTAGATAATCCTCCCGGACTACCGTCTTCAATCCCTCGGCAATCACCATGATGTCGCGGCCCGAGAGTCCCCCGTAACTCGGGTGGCCTTCCACCAAGATTTGATGGTCGCGCAGGTCATTGAGCAGCGAAGGATGCATTTCTGTGAGGGGGCATTCCTTGCGCCTCACCAGTGAAACACACATAATGGAGAGGCCATCTTTCTTCAAGGAGACGGTAAAACCGTGGCATAGGGAAAAGATTTCCTGGACGATGTCCATGATGGTTGTTGTATTGTACCCTGGTTCTCTTTGGTGGATAAAACAGGCGTTTTCGGCAAAGCGGCATGCGTCCAGAAAAAAGGATTTCCCATGTTGATCACAAAGGTGCCGAATAGCGTGCAAATTTTCCAACGAAACCGGCTGTCCCCCACCGGTGTTATTGGTGATGGTGGTATAGACCAATGGGACAAGGTCTCCCTTTTCTTCGAGGAGAACTCCCAATTCCTCCAAGTTGATATTTCCTTTGAAGGGATGAAAACCGGGGTCCCCTAAATGAGGAGCAAACAAGTCCAGAGCCTGCATGCCGCTGGATTCGATATTTGCCCGCGTGGTATCAAAGTGTCCATTGTTAGGGACCATTCCTCCGGGATGGCGGCGTCCCAGTTGGGAGAACAATGCATGTTCGGCGGCCCGTCCCTGGTGGAAGAGGAAGACCTCCCATTCTTCTTTGCGAATGCCAAAGGTAGTTTCGAATTGGTCGAGGAGTTGGAAGTAACCCCAATTACTCCCATAGGCTTCATCCCCCAACAACATCGCCGACATCTGCTCCAGGGTTAACGTGGTGGTCCCGGAGTCGGATAGCAAGTCACCGCCCTGAAGCATCTCGGAAGGAAACTGAAATACATTCCAACCCGCTTCCTTGGCAGCATG
>CAZPPD010001058.1:0-2088 GCA_964588185.1 uncultured Alcaligenaceae bacterium
GCTATGTGGACGCTCAGATCGGCCGGGTGTTGGCAGAACTGGAGCGTCTGAACTTGAGTGATAACACCATCATCATTGTCTGGGGCGACCATGGATGGCACCTCGGCGATCATGCCGTGTGGGGCAAGCATACCAATTTCGAACGCTCGGCCCGCAGTGCCCTGATCATTCGCCTTGCCAAGATGGCCCATCCGGGCAAATCCTCTGAAGCCTTGGTGGAAACAGTGGATCTCTACCCGACCCTGGTGGATTATTGTGGGTTGAAGTCGCCAAAGGAATTGGCAGGATTCAGCCTGCGGCCTGTTTTAGAGGACCCATCTCATCCGGGAAAAACGGCGGCGTTTACGTATTGGCGGGGCGGGACGTCCATGCGAACGGATCGTTTCCGGATCGTTTCTTATCAGAGGGGCAGCCCGAAGGTTGAGCTCTACGATCATCAAGTCGATCCGGATGAAACCCGGAATGTGGCTGCCGGGAACCAGAAATTGGTCCAGCGATTGTTGCCGATGCTGAACGCGAATCAACCGCGGTTGGTTTGCAAATGAATCGCCAATGATCCGGAATTTTTTGATGGAAATCAAATCTTACGATTTGGGCCGCATTGGTGCATTTAGTGAAAACACATTTCGTAAATAGTTTCTTGACTGTTAAACACCCCTGTTTTAACGTATGGAATTGGTGATTTAACCTTAGTTTTATATGTATGGGTGTGCTACGAAAAAAAATGGTGGTTTCTTCAATCATTATGGCAGTTGGATAAATCTCTTAGAAGAATCTTCCACCTTAGTAATCTGATCTCGTTATGAACTATATGGGCTTAGTCCATGAGAATTGCATATGCTACTTTGCCGCCTGAGCTAAACGGGAATTTTGACCTTCGATTTAATCGGCCTCCACTGGCAGCTGGATATCTTGCAGCCTATGTGCATCAATTTCGGGGAAAAAAAGATTCTCACGATTTGGTTGATCCTTATTCACTTGGCAGTTGCCAAACGGAAAAGGAGGCGGTAGAGATCCTTCTTCGTTCCAAACCGCAATTGGTCGCCTTAACAGTTTATGTCTGGAATAAGGAGAGCACTCGACGGGTCGTTGAAAAACTCAGAAACTCTGGGTCGAATGTGAAGATAATTCTTGGCGGTCCAGAAGTAGCTTTTATTCCATTTTCGACTAATATACCTGCTGACTGGGTATGTACGGGCGAGGGAGAGATACCGTTTTTACACCTCGTGCAAAAGTTGTCCAGAGCTCCGAAATTTAGAGGTGCCTTGCCGGGAATGGTTTGCCTCAATTCTTCAAGGAAGGGAGTTACTTCTGGTAATTTCATTAACAATCTGGACGATATTCCATCTCCTTATTCCGAAGGATTCATTTCCCTAGAACCGGGAGGTTGGATGGATGTGGAAACTATGCGGGGTTGTCCTTTCAGTTGCCGATTTTGCTTGTATGGCAAGAACTTTACCCGCATGCGGTATTTTTCCATGGATAGAGTTTTCAAGGACATTCGTTTCGGAATAGAAGCCAAAGCCGGCTTTTTATATTTCATGGACCCGACCTTTAATTTTCCCAAAGACAGGTGCAGCTTCCTTTGCCAAAACTTAGCAACAATAAATCGCAACAAGGTTTCGATTTATGTCGAAGCCAGGGCAGAGATCGTTGATGAAACGCAAGCCGAGGAATTTAAACAGGCTGGAATTACTTCCGTTGAGGTCGGTTTGCAATCCATCGAAACAGGAACACTTCAGACCATGCAGCGCACCCTGGCCCAGGACCGGTTTGTCCGGGGATGTGAACTATTAAGGGAGAGAGGGATCGAAGTTGAGATAGGAGTTATTCTTGGGCTTCCCGGAGACACGGAGGAATCGGTTCGTAGGACCATCGAATTTGTCTGCAATCGACAATTGGGAAATCTTTCTTTGCATCGCCTCCAGGTTTTGCCAGGTTCGGAATACGCCGGAATGGCGGAACAGATAGGATTGGTTTATGAGACGGAGCCCCCCTTTTTTATCCTATCCCCCCCTGCTTTTTCCGAAGAGGACTTCAATTGTATCGAAATTGAATTCGATGAATTTCTGAATAAGTACATACGGG
>CAZPPD010001059.1:0-2082 GCA_964588185.1 uncultured Alcaligenaceae bacterium
CCATTCGATACCTTTGTCCAAAAGTTTGGCCCCGGAGCGAAAACCGTAAAGGCGGGGAAATTCACTTTTGAAAAGGACGACAAAAGAGAATTGGCTTACTTCTTGCATGAAAAGCACACGATGCTGTTGAGTTCCCCGGAAGTAGTGGCGAAAATTCTTACCACTCCCCAAGAAAAGGTCATCTCCAAAGAAACGCAACAAAGTTTGCAGCAACTTCTCAGTCAACATTTTATCGTCGGCCGCTTGAATCCCAAAGCATTTACCGAAATGGTTTTCCCCGACGGCATCCAGCCCAACAATCCATTTTCCTCAATCGCCACGGCAGACAAAATTCAATTGTTGGCCTCTGCGGATAAAAATCTGCAGGTGGAATTTCAAGCTACATATAATAATGAAGCGGATGCTAAGAAAGCACAGGAAATTTTCAAGAAAAACGTCAAGCAGCTTGATAATTACCTCGGTTTCATGCTGACACAATTGCCTGCGTTCTACCAGAGGTCCAAAGCGCAAGGACTGAAGGATGTGGATTTTTTAAAGGTGAAACTGGATGCCGCCGCCGAGGACTTTCGCAAGGCTTTGAAAAAGGCCGAGGTTGAGCTGAAGAACAATACGGTTCGAATAAATGCCACCATCGAAACCGAAGAGCCGCGGGCAACCGCTTTATTGTTGCTTTCCTCATTTACTCCTCGCGGCGCGAAAAAGAACTGAGGTCGGATGCCTTCGTATTGAGAACGGAATCTTCCCGAAGTAGGATAATATTTTATAACCTTACCCAAGCATGAGACGCCCAATGAGTGATGTCTATCAATACGCCGAACTGGTTGCTCTCCTCAAAGAAGAAGGCTACAACGAGGAACAGATCGACAAAATCCTGGAGAAGGTTCGCGTCTACGAACACAAAATGGGAATCGACTCGGTTATGGATTCCTTGGCAAATGGAACCTTCGATCTCGACCAGGTAATCCAAGATGCTCTGAAAGATTCGCAACAATGAACGCCGACCGAGTGATCTCGGTTTCCACCGGCACCGAGAATGCTCCCGAAAAATCATCCTGGATATCCCCGGCATTGTTGGGAGTTTTAATCCTTTTCGTCGGAATTCTATGCCAATTCCTTTTCGCAAGCGAACTATTCCTCTCGAATTTGTTTGTTGCTTTCTTGTTCTGGACCAGCTTGATTTTGCTTTACGTGGGCATCTTGCAATCCGTTCAACTCTTTCGATTGAAACGGAAAATCCACCTTGCCGATCTCCGCGTTCAACAATTGGGACGGTATACCTTAGGGAAGAAAATCGGAGCCGGGGCCATGGGAGTGGTCTATCAAGCCCGACACTCATTATTAAACCGGCCCACTGCGGTTAAACTTTTGGACCATGAAAAGGCAAACGAAGAAACCATCGCCCGCTTTGAACGCGAAGTGCAACTTTCCAGCCAACTTAACCATCCCAATACCATTGCGATTTATGATTTTGGCCGCACATCGGAAGGACTTTTCTATTATGCCATGGAATACCTGGATGGCATCACCCTTGAAGATTTGGTGCTCTTGTTTGGCCCGCTTCCTGAAGGACGGGTGATTTCCGTTCTGGACCAAGTTTGCGGGTCATTATCGGAAGCGCACGGAGTGGGCTTAATTCATCGGGATATTAAGCCGCCGAACATTATGATCGGAGAACGGGGCGGGATATTTGACTTTGTCAAACTGTTGGATTTTGGGTTGGCGAAATCCCTGAACGCCTCAACGCAAATCACCTTGAATGCCCACCAAGGAGTGCGCGGGACTCCTTTGTATCTATCACCCGAAGGAATTGAAACCCCCAAAAACGTCGATGCCCGTAGCGATCTCTATTCGCTGGGCTTGGTGGGATACTTCTTACTTGCCGGCAAGCCGGTTTTTGAAGGTAAGAGTTTTTTTGAGATCTGTTTGCAACATACTCGCCGCAAACCCAAGCGTCCTTCGGAAAAACGGGGCAAACCAATTTCCCAAGATCTGGAGGAGGTAATTCTGCGTTGCTTGGAAAAGAAACAGGATGACCGGTTCCAATCAGCAAAGGAATTCCAAAAAGCACTTTTGTCTTGTAGC
>CAZPPD010001060.1:0-2081 GCA_964588185.1 uncultured Alcaligenaceae bacterium
TCAGATCCGAATTGGTGATTCTCGCAATTATGGAGGAGAAGATTTCGCCTATCGCCTAACCGTACGTCGCCCCCGTCCCAGTTTTAACGTGCGATTTTCTCCAACCAATCCTGCCGTTTACAAAGGCGGGGCGATTCCCATCACGGTGAATGTTGACCGCATCGATGGCTTTCAAGGCAAGATTTCCGTTCGCCTGGAAAATGTCCCGACAGGGTTGAGTGCTCCGGAAACTTTTATTCCGGAGGAAGAAACCAGTACCGCATTTGCCTTGTGGGCAGAGCCGGATGCCAAGACGCCTAAAAAAGCTCCACCTTTAAGACTTGTCGCTACGGCAAGAATCAACGGCAAACTGGTTCGCAGGGAGGTTTCCGGCGGCTTGCCGAAAGTAATCAAGCCCGGGGATATTAGGACCACTACCGAACAATCCATCATCTCTATCCAGCCGGGCGGTAAAACTCATTTAACCGTCTACATCGAAAGAGCCAAGGGATTTAAAGGACGCGTTCCCATCGATATCAAAGGCTTGCCGCATGGGGTCAAAGTGCTGGATATTGGCCTAAATGGCATTCTGATCACGGAAAAAGAAAAGACCCGGACCATGGAAATACACTGTGAACCTTGGGTGCAGCCGATGGATCATCCCATTGTGGTGAGCGCCCGGCGAGAAGGAAGAAATACGCAACACGCGGCCAAGTCCGTGTTGTTGCGAGTGAGGAAATGATTTTGGATTGATAATGTCGGTAGCCCGCTCTGCATGTATTATTGAGTGCGGTGGCCCGACAAATGTCGAACCACACTGCACTCTGAACGATCATCATTGTTTAGCCGCATATTGTTGCCGATATTGCTCAACGTAGCGGCGCAGAGGTCCTTGGATTCGCTCCATACTAAAATTCACTTCTACTGGACTGGGAAGGTTCTGAGACTCCAATTTGGCGCCTTCCTGGAAATGGAACTTCGCTTCCTCCAGCTTCTTTTTGCTTTCCTGAGCCAAAAGGGACAGGGCCAGGAAATAATGGTAGCGAGCGTCTTGGGAGGAGAGGGTCAAGGCTCGACGTAGCTGCTGTTCCGCAGCGGCATAGCGGCCCTCAAAATAAAGGTGTAAACCTTGGCCGTAATGCCGGTCAGCTTGCAAGGGGTCCGGTTGGGAAAGGGAATCCGGTAATTGGAAAGCAGGATGTTCCTGAACTAACCTCGCCAAGGTTTTGGTTTCAATTCCCGGATGAATTAATTGCAAGCCGCGAATGTAAGTGAAAAGCCCTTCCGTTCGTTTGCCTTGATCGCTGAGGACTTCTCCCATGATCATGTAGCCTTGGCCGCGAATTTCGGGTTTGGTTGATTTTAATAGTTGCTTGGCAATCCCCATGAGATCCTTCTGCCGCTTTTCCTTGGCAAACTCATCCTCGTCGCCTTGAACCGCAATCAATGTCAGTGCCAACATGGTTTGCAAGGTCCGCTCATCCTTCAACAGACGCAGAATTCGCTTACCATTCGGATTTAGCGGGGCAAGTTGGCTTACTTTTTCGGGAAGTTTGCTGGTCTCACGTTCCGGGACAGCCGGTTGAGAAACCGTCGTGGGATCCGTCAAAAGGAGCCGGGCCAAGGCAACCCGGTAAACATTTGCTTCTTCTTCATCCGCAGCCAGTTGGATGGCTTTCTCGAAGTGATCTTTAGCCAGGTTCACCTTCCGCTTTTGTTGCTCAAGACGCCCCAGATTAAAGTACGCCTTAGCCTTGGTTGTTGGATTTTTCATCGCTCCGGCTACATCACTGCGGATTTGTTGTTCCAGTTCCGGAGTTAACGTCCCGGTGTTGACGGCCCGATCCACCAAGATTTGACTGCGGAGGCTCAACAACAGCGGATCACCGGGTATCGCTTTGAGACCGGTGTTTATTTTTTGCAAAGCAGAGGTGTAATCTTTTTTGGCGTACAGGTCTTTAGCGACTTTTAGGTAGTAGGGATTGGGATTCTGAAGTTCCGCCAAAGCCGTCTGGATACCCTTTGCCCAGGAAGGTGCCGGCTGCAATTTCTTCGCTTGAGCCATTGCAGAATTCAGGCTTTCTCGAGCCTTCTGGAAATCC
>CAZPPD010001061.1:0-2074 GCA_964588185.1 uncultured Alcaligenaceae bacterium
AATCTTCAATTATGTCGGCGGATTTACGTTTGTGTTTATGAATTGGCTGTTAGCGATTATAGGTACCTGGTTTATCCTTGGTATGCGGACCGGAATATGGTGCCATTCGTTTTTGTTGGCCCCGTTTGTTATCACTTATTTCTTTGCAATTCTCTATTCGGTGGCCACCTTATTCGGCGTATTATCGCGCAATTCCATTATTAGTCTGTTTATGACCCTTTTGATTTGGTTGGTCTTGTTCGTCATTGGAACGGCTCATTACAACCTCCATCAATCCTCGAACAGCAAAAACCCGGAGCCGGTTTTATCGAAAGAATGGCAGTGGCTGGGAACTACCGTCGATACCCTCCACTTTATCCTTCCAAGAACGGATGATTTGGAATCGATGGTTTCGATTCCCATGCGTAATGAATTATTCACTGAGCGGCAAATGAATGAAGCCCGCATCGATACGGACAAGGAATTCTCCATTATTTGGTTTGAGAGTTTCGCGGGATCTCTTGTATTTATTGCGGTGATGCTTGGGTTATCGTGCTGGTATTTTTCGACGCGGGATTTCTAGAGCAGCGGACAAGATGGTGTAAGGAAAAAGACGACAAGTACATTGGCCGGAATGGCTGAAGAGTGCTTTTAGCTGTAACAATAAATGACCTATTATATAGATTTTGGGTGCCATTCATGGCACCTATGGCACCGAATCTATCTACCGCTTGGATCGTCGCGACGGGAACGATCGCGCGGTGGCGTTTCGCCATTACCACGAGAATGTGTTGCAGGGATGGTAGTGTGACCTGCCGCTTGATTGGCAGGGGAACATACTTCTCTCAGTCAAGTTGTATACTCTGCGTTCAACCGAACATATTCATAAGTCAGGTCGCTGGTGAAAAAAGTACATCGTCCGTTTCCCAAGGAAAATCTCAGAGTCATAGTCAGTTCCCGTGTGTCTTTCATCCATCGGGACACTGCGGACTCGTCATACTTTTGCGGAACGCCTGCCTTATACAACAATGTTTCACCCAACCAGAGGGAGACCTGGGATTCTGCGAATTCGACTCCGGAATAGCCTGCAGCGGATATGATTCTCCCCCAGTTTGGGTCGGCTCCAAAAATGGCTGTCTTCACCAAAGCACTATCCGCGACGGTTTTCGCTACCCGGTGAGCCTCAGCGTCATTGCGGAGGCCTTCTACTTCGATTTGAATGAGGTGTGAGGCTCCTTCGGCATCCCGGATGATTTGTTTTGCCAGATCCTTGCACACATGAAGAACACAATCGCAAAATTGTGCCAATTCTTTTCCCTGAAGCGGAGGGCCTTGACCATTCGCCAGAAGGAGCAAAGTATCATTGGTACTGGTGTGCCCCTCGACGCAGATGCAGTTGAAAGAGTTGGCAGCTGCAGATTTTACCAAGTCGCTTAGCTCCTCAACACCCACAGGGGCATTCGTCAGCACAAAAGCCAACATGGTCGCCATGTTCGGACCAATCATGGCTGCCCCCTTAGCAAAGCCGGTCACCTGAATAGGCTCGCCGCCGATTTCCACAGTTTTTGTGCTGACTTTGATCTTGGTGTCCGTCGTTAGAATGGATTCGGCTGCGAGTTGAAATGCTTCGGGAGAATTGTCGAGTTTCGTTGCGGCGTCCTTGATACCGGCTTCCACCTTTGACATCGGCAGATTGACCCCTATTATCCCGGTCGAACAAACCAGAATTTGCTCCTCATCACAGCCTACTTTCTCCGCCGTTAACCTTGCCATTTTCCGTGTGTCTTGCAATCCTTGCTCACCGGTACACGCATTGGCATTACCGGCACAAACTACAATTCCCCGGATCTGATTGGATGGCAGGCGTTCTTTGCAAACCTGAACCGGAGCTGCCTGGACACAATTCTGCGTAAATACTCCGGCGGCGGCAGTGGGAGCGTCGCAAATCACTAAAGCTAGGTCCGGACGCTTAGAGCCGGAACGAATGCCGCAAGGAACCCCTGCAAAACGATACCCCGGTGCAATCTCCCGTTTTTCCATGTAGTTGAACTCCTGCTCTGGGTTTCCCACTGGATTTTGGGATTCTTCAAAATAT
>CAZPPD010001062.1:0-2073 GCA_964588185.1 uncultured Alcaligenaceae bacterium
GTCTTCCCGTTTCAAAGATCGGCAAAGACACTAGGCGACCCACCGTTTCTGTGAACGGAAAAGGCGATGTTGTAGTTTCATGGTCGCAGGTAGTAGATGGGAATTGGGATATCTACTCGCGTACCTATTCTCCTGATGACAAGAAATGGTCGAAAACTACTCGTATTAGTGAAGGACCGGGAACCGACTTTCATGCCGTCTCCGTAGCCGATGCTAACGGCAACGTTTGGTTGGCGTGGCAATCGTGGGAAATAGATCGCTTTGTCATCCGGCAATCGGTTTTGAAGGAAAATGGGGCAGAGAAAAGCAAAATCATTTCGGAAGCAAAGGGGAATTGTTGGACACCGGCTATCGTTGCGGATTCCAAGGGGACCGTGTATACCGCATGGGATTGCTACGATGGCGACAGTTACAATGTCCACCTCCGCATAAACAATAAGAATGGTGCAAAAACCATTGCCGTTGCCAAATCCCCTCGCTTCGAGGCTCGGCCAAATATGGTATGTGATAACGAAGACCGCATATGGATCGCCTACGAGGAAGGCGATGAGCAATGGGGAAAAGACTATTCCACGAATCAATTCCGCAAGATCGGCTTCGATGAAAATCCTGGTAACGGCTTGTACATCAAACGAACTTTGAAAGTCAAATGCCTGGTGGATGGCAGGCTAATGCAACCTGCAGGAGATGTCCAAAAAGCCATTGGAAAAGTTTGTCCACGCAATCGTAGTCTCGCCCGACTCGCAGTGGACAAAGCTGGGGGTCTATGGATGTTTTTCCGCCATCACCCCACTCCCGGAGGCGGTGGTGAAGTTTGGGTCAGTTTCGTTACTCGCTACGATGGCCAGAACTGGTCTTCGCCGAAACGAATTGCCAAGTCTACCAACCTGATGGACAACCGCCCTGCCCTCCTGCCTTTCGGCGACGGAATTCTGGAAGTCCATAGTTCCGACAATCGAAAGCGGTCGGCAATCCGCGGTCAAACCGACCTCTTTGCCGTGATATTGAAAGCACCGGAAAAAACCGGTAAGCCGATGCTGGTGAAGGATCAACCCATTACCAAACGGGAACTCAAGCCTGTCCATCCCAACGAACATAAGCACGTCGCGCGCATTCGCGACTATACCATCAATCACGGGGGCAAAAAGCTCCGCCTGTTCCGCGGTGAATTCCATCGCCATACCGAGTTCACCGCTCACCGTGACGGCGATGGACTACTGGAAGATAGCTGGCGCTATTCCTTGGATGCCAGTTCCATGGATTGGATGGGCAATGGCGACCACGACAATGGTTTCGGCTATGAATATCCCTGGTGGCAGATCCAAAAAATGACCGACCTGCACCATAATCCGCCTCACTTTGTCGCTGCCCTCACCTACGAACGCAGCAACCGATTTCCCAACGGCCATCGGAATGTAATGATGCCGAAGCGCGGCATTCGTCCCCTGATGCGCGGGAATCTCAAAGGTGACCCGCAAAAAGGCACCCCCGACACCAAGACACTCTATGCTTATCTTAAACACTTTGGCAGCATTTGTGCCTCGCATACCAGCGGAACCAACATGGGCACCGACTGGCGCGACAATGATCCGGTTGCCGAACCTATCGTCGAGATTTACCAGGGCCACCGCCATAACTACGAACACTTCGGCGCTCCGCGGTCTGCCACCAAGCAAACGCAAATCGGCGGCTACCAACCCACTGGTTTTGTTTGGAATGCCCTCGGCAAAGGTTACCGCATGGGCTTCCAAGCTAGTAGCGATCACATTAGTACCCACATGAGTTATGCCATTGTGCTTACCGAGGATCTCACGCGGAAAGGATTAATCGACGCCTTCAAACGCCGCCATTGTTATGCCGCTACCGACAACATCATCATGGATGTACGGTCCGGCGAAAACCTCATGGGCGATATCTTCACCACCAACAAACGCCCGACCATGGAAATTAAGATTCAAGGGACAGCACCAATCACCAAGCTTCATGTGGTGCGCAATAATGAGTATGTCTATTCAGTCCAACCCAAAAAGACGGACCTTGAATTGACCTATACGGATATGAAACCAAAAGCCG
>CAZPPD010001063.1:0-2068 GCA_964588185.1 uncultured Alcaligenaceae bacterium
GCTTGGGCAACGCACATTTTGGCTGGCGGGAACCAATCTGCGCTAACCTGCGCTCCTTGTTGACCTATTACATTTTTATTGGATTGCCTCTCGTTTTTGTCTGTCAGACTTTCAGCACTCACGTAAATCTCACTTGGAACAATTCACTGGGCCGGATGTGCTGCATTGTCCTGTTGATTACCCTCGCCATATTTGCTCACTTCATCCTGCGGCCAAATGGTCCCATAATAAAACGCTATGTGGCGTTGAACAAAAACTCCTGGCTTTGCCGCTCACGTTATCTTTGGTATGGATTGTTTTTCTTCGGCCCCTTGGTCATGGTTGTGCTGGCATTTTTAGGTTACTACTTCACCACCACCAAGTTTCTTCACCATGTGGAATCCTCCGTTGGGTTGCTGGCGAGTCTGCTGATCCTCAATTCTTTGCTCATGCGCTGGCTCCTCATCGGCCGCCGCCGAGTTGCTATTCGCCAATATCAAGAACGGCAGGAGGCAGAAGAAAAAGAAGAGGAAGTAGAAGAATCCGATGGCTTCTCACCATCGGAAATCGCAACTATCAATCAACCCGAGATCGATTTAAGCAGCATCAACGAACAAACACGTAAGCTGGTCAATTTATTCCTGACCCTGGTGGGAGTAGTCGGGCTTACCATTATCTGGCTCGATGTAATTCCCGGCCTCGGCATTTTGGACAGCGTTGTTATTTGGCAAGTCTCGATCGGTAACCAGCTTCAAAATGTAACGCTGTTGCATCTTGCCATTTCCTTGCTGTTTGCCGCCATCACTTTCATTGCCATCAAGAACCTCCCGGGACTTTTGGAACTCATACTGCTGCAGCGCTTGTCCCTGGATGCGGGAGCTCGCTATGCTCTAATCACTATTCTCCGTTACCTGCTCTTTATCACCGGAGCGATTTTTGCGCTTGGGATCTTAGGAATCCGCTGGTCGCAATACCAATGGCTGGTGGCGGCAGCAACGGTTGGGCTCGGCTTTGGCCTGCAGGAGATCTTCGCGAATTTTGTTTCCGGATTGATTGTGCTGCTGGAAAGACCGATTCGAGTCGGGGACATCATTACCATCGGAGACGTCACCGGAAGTGTGTCGCGGATCAGCCTTCGGGCTATCGTGATCACCAATTGGGACCGCCAAGAGTTCGTGGTTCCCAATAAGGACATTGTGACCGGACGAGTATTAAACTGGACTCTCTCGAACAGCATCTATCGCTTGGTAATTCCGGTCGGGATCTCCTACAGCGATAACCCGGACCGGGCCAAAGAACTGCTGTTGCAGATTGCTCGCAATAGTCCTTCCTTGGTTCAAGATCCCCCGCCAAATGCAACCTTTGAAAGCTTCGATGATAGTTCTCTAAGGGTGGTTTTGCGTTGTTACCTGCCCAATTTGGATCGGCTCCTTTCCTCGAGACATGAGATATGCTCGGCTATTTGGCGGACCTTTAAACAGGAAGGCATTGAAATCGCCTTCCCCCAACGCGACTTGCACATTCGATCCACTGTGGAACCTGTTCCCAGAAGTGAGACCAAAGAGCTCAACTCTAGGCAAGGAGCGATCCGTGATTAACGAAACGGCAACCACTACCTCCCCCTGTCTGGTCGGCTCCCCTGCCCCGCGATTTTCCCTAAAGGCCGTAAGACCTAACCTTCCCGCCAAAGTCCTGGACACCGACCAATTCCGTGGCCGCTGGCTGGCACTGTTGTTTTACCCACGAGATTTTTCGTTTGTCTGCCCAACTGAGCTGACCGCTTTTAGTGCCAAGATCACCGCCTTTCAACAGCGAAACTGCGACCTACTGGCCGTTAGCATCGACTCGCTGGAAACGCATCAGCAATGGCTGTCTACCTCGAATTCAGACGGAGGTGTCCAAGGACTCCAATTTCCTCTTGGATCCGATCCCGAAGGAATTACCTGCCGCACCTATGGTGTTTTCCGTGAGGAAGACGGCTTGCCAAATCGCGGATTGTTCCTGATTGATCCCAAGGGAATCCTTCGCTACTCCGTCGTGCACGACCTCAGTGTCGGCCGCAATGGCGAGGATGTTCTTCGAGTGCTGG
>CAZPPD010001064.1:0-2066 GCA_964588185.1 uncultured Alcaligenaceae bacterium
CGCCCATGGGATACCGCCTGCCGCTGGATTCCAAACCCAGGACAGCACCCGAAGAACGCCATCCCCATGTGGAATTTGACCCGTCGATACCCCGGTCTCCCAGTCTGCAAGCGGGCTGGAATCGCCGGGAACGACTTTCCGGAGCCGAACCGGTTCCTCTGAATCGGCTCTCCAATGCCCCTTCTACCGGAGATTATTCCGCCCCTTCCATGCACAATGGCAACAAAAACCGGTTGCCCGTTTCACCTCCCGAGGGGCACGACGGATTGCAACCGATGGATGTTCCTCCTGATGTATTGCGGTCGGCATTATGTGTTGAGCCAAGAGATGGGAGGTTGTATGTTTTCTTGCCCCCAACTCGCTGCCTGGAGGATTTCTTGGATTTGACCCGGGCCATTGAAGAAACCGCTGCAGAATTACAAACCCCGGTGATCTTGGAGGGCTACCCGCCACCATCCGATCCACGGTTGAATCACTTTTCCGTCATGCCGGATCCGGGTGTCATCGAGGTCAACATTCATCCGTCGGCTTCGTGGAAACACCTAGTGGAAAAGACCACCTTCCTCTATGAGGAAGCCCGGCTTTCCCGGCTGGGAACCGAAAAATTCATGCTCGACGGTCGCCACACCGGAACCGGCGGGGGAAACCATATTGTCATTGGCGGATCCACCACCGCCGATAGTCCGCTGCTCCGGCGACCGGATTTATTGAAGAGCCTGGTTAGCTATTGGCATAATCATCCTTCTCTTTCCTATTTGTTCTCCGGATTGTTTTTGGGACCAACCAGCCAAGCCCCGCGCGTGGATGAAGCTCGAAACGACAGTATTTTGGAGTTGGAGATCGCCTTTCAGGAAATCCCCGAATTTGCCGGCCTGTCGCCGTGGTTGACGGATCGTATTTTCCGCCACCTATTAGTGGATATCACCGGCAATACTCACCGGGCAGAGTTTTGCATCGACAAACTCTATTCTCCCGATGGCGTCGGCGGCCGTAGGGGACTTTTGGAATTGCGAGCCTTTGAAATGCCTCCGCATTCACGAATGAGTCTGGTTCAGCATCTTTTGTTCCGTGCATTAATTGCCCGTTTCTGGAAAAAGCCCTACGAAACTAAACTGGTCCGTTGGGGAACCGAGTTGCATGACCGCTGGTGCTTGCCTCACTTTGTTTGGCAGGATTTCCAGGATGTCTTAGTCGAGATGAACCGGGCAGGATTTCAATTCCAGCAAGAATGGTTTGCTCCCCACCTGGAATTCCGCTTTCCGGTTATTGGTACGGTTAATCGCCGGGATGTTGTCCTGGAACTGCGCCATGCCATCGAACCTTGGAATGTTTTGGGCGAAGAAGTATCGGCAATTGGAACTTCCCGTTATGTGGATTCCTCGGTAGAGCGCATGCAGGTGCTGGTCAAAGGAATGGTGGATCCTCGGCATGTTCTCTTGTGTAATGGAAGAAAAGTTCCCTTGCATCCTACCGGAGTTAATGGCGAATATGTAGCCGGGGTACGCTACCGTGCCTGGCAGCCGCCTTCTTGTCTCCACCCGACCATTCCGGTTCATACCCCCTTGCTTTTTGATATCGTTGACACTTGGTTATCTTGGTCCATGGGCGGATGTACTTACCATATTGAACATCCGGGTGGACTGAATCCGGAACATTTTCCGGTCAATGCCTACGAAGCAGAAGGCCGTAGAGCTTCCCGATTTTTTAAAATGGGACACACACGGGGGCCAATTACCATTGTGGATGAGCCGCGCACACCAGAATCGCCTTTGACTTTGGATCTCCGTCGGGTAAACTCAGCAAAGGCTCCTTATGAAAACCAAAAAGTAGTGCGGGTTTATCATCCTCCGAAAAAAGAAACCTACAAAATTCCGGCGGAAGGTTCTTGAGCGGAATAATTGGTGGCATCCTGACCCTGCCACCTCAGTAATCTGTAGGAAACAAAGGTTTAACGTAGGTTTCAAATTTAGAAAACCTTAATAAGGTGAAAGTTGACTGTTGAAACCACCCCTTCTCTTGATGCCACTGCTACAATTGTCCCCTTCCCCCAAGGATACCAAGTCCTA
>CAZPPD010001065.1:0-2061 GCA_964588185.1 uncultured Alcaligenaceae bacterium
CCATTCCCACCGCAAATAGAAAGTTATCGAGGTAAATTGGGCAGCAAACAAGGGAAAGTTGGGAAAAGAAATCCCAATAATCCATACAGTCCGGAATAATTATTGCAAATCGTTAAAGAAATTTTAAAGAGTGGCCGAAAACCTGTATGCGGGGGGAAAAGTATTCTAAATTTCAGAGTCGGCCTTTTTCCTTTCTTGATTCGTTCATTTCTTAAAGCGTTCCAAGATCGGAAAAGATGGTAGATCGGGGAAAGGCTTCCTTTCAGATTACCCATCATTCAGTTCCTCCCCTTATGGATGAATCAGGTCGATGAATTTTCCTCTGTAGGAATTAGGTTGGAACTGTACCGGGAAGAGCCCGAACTCTTAAGGAGCAGGGAATGAAGATGTTTGTTCGTCCGATATTCGTCAGTGCCTTGTTGGTTGCAGCATTGGCAGGCTGCCGGGGTACTCATGGTGGCTGCTCGAACGGTGGCTGTGGAGTGCAACAGGGGCCGATTTACCACCAAAACATGCCGCCTCAGGGAAGCCCACAATCGATGCCGAATGGTGGCATTCCAGTGGTTCCTCATGGGGGTGTTCCGGTTGCTCCAAACGGGAATGTTCCAAATGGAACCGTCGTTCCCAACAATCAGTTGAATGCGAATCCGAATTTTAGCCCTGCCCCTCGCGGTGGCATTCCCCCTGGTGGATCGAACTACCGGTAAAGAATGGTAATTAAAAGAAGCGGTACAATTCAGGTTCCGCTTCTTTTCCGTGGATTATCAAGAGTGGACGACCTCAATAATCTTCCCCATTGAGGCTGGCGACCACAGACCTCAACCAGTTTTCCAGTTCCCGCTGCATCTTTTGGACTCGTTCCTTCTCCTGAGCGGCTAAATTATTTTGCTCACCGCGATCCGTTGCCAGATTATACAGTTCCCATTTGGCATTGTTTCCTTTCCGCCCGGCAATGCGGTGAAGCTTCCAGTCCCCGTCAATAATTGCCGAATGACCGGGGAAAACTTTAGTCGAGTATTGTTTCTTGATTTTCCCCGCATCCAACCGCAGGCGGTTTTCGTCATCCGGTTCTTTGCCCTTTTGTTGGGCAACCAGTAATTCCTTCATCCACTTGGCACTAGGAGTGGAAATCCCGCCCGTGGGGTAATCCCAAAACGCCATGGGTTTAGGACGCTCCTTCATTTTGCCCTCCAGAAGGGGCACCAGGCTAATGCCGTCTAATGGCGCTTGTTTGTCGACCTTGACCCCGACAATGTCCAGGATGGTGGGGTAAATGTCGGAGGTGTTACACCGAACGTTAGTCGTGCGGTGTTTGGGAATGCGCCCCGGCCACTCCAGGATTGCGGGAACGAGAACTCCACCTTCGTAGACGGATCCTTTGCGTCCCCGGAATCCGGCACGAAAGCCCCCAGGTAATCCCCCATTGTCGCTGCAGTACCAAAGAATAGTGTTGTCGGCGATTCCAAGCTTCTTCAACTCACCTCGGAGCTTCCCTACTGCCGCGTCCATTCCCGTTATTTCGCCGAGGAAGTTTTGCTTTCCTTTCGGAAGCTCGGAATACATCTCCCGGAATTTCTCCGCGGCTCGATGCGGACCGTGGGGCGAACCAAACCAAACCACGGCCAGGAATGGTTCTTTCTTCTTGGTACAAGTGCGAATGAAATCAAGGGCCGCATCGACCGCAATCATGGAGCTTTCGCCTTTGATGGGAACGGCTTTTCCCTTTCGAGACAGGATCGGATCATTGTCGTAAAAGTTCTCGGCGGATAGCCACTCATCAAACCCGCTGGCTCCCGGGTTGACCGGACTACCGGAGCGAACCGAACCAAGATGCCATTTGCCGAAATGCCCGGTGGTATAGCCCACAAGCTTCAAAGCTTCGGCAATGGTGGTTTCCTGTGGCCGCAGGGTATGTCCCCACTTGAAGCAGCCCATGCGATTGGGATGGCGGCCGGTCATCACGCTGGCCCGCGTGGGGGAGCAAACCGGCGCGGCTGCATAAAAGCGGTCGAAGCGTAAGCCCGTTGCCGCCATCTTGTCGTAGTTGGGAGTCTTCAAATG
>CAZPPD010001066.1:0-2060 GCA_964588185.1 uncultured Alcaligenaceae bacterium
GTGATCAAAATATTATAGGTCTACCGGAGAGCGGAATTGGGCTCCATGTCACTCTCCAGCAGAAATTGGGCCAACAGTCGAGCCTGGTCACAGATTAAACTGAGTGAGGTAGCCTCTAGCGGTTCCACAAATCCCGATGCATTGCCGACCGCGGCCACATTTTTGACCCACTGCCGTACATATCTGCCGGAGGGAAACTTCACCAGCCGCGTTTTTTCCACCTTGGGATTTTTGCCGCGAAATTCCCGTTCAGCATCTTCGTCGGAAATAAAATGCGAAGAATACACATAGCCCCGATTGATATGGTCCAAATGTTCGATTTGCCAACACCAACCGGAGTTCATAGTTTCAGCGGTGGTATATGGCTTGATGGGTTCATCCGTCCGTTGCCAACTCCCCAAAACCGCCCGGTCGCAAAACAACACTTTCTGGAAACTAATGTAAGACTCCGTCAATGCGTTTCCGAGCAACAAGGACCGAAACCCGGAAGCATCCACATAGAGGTCCGCAGTCGCCTGTTTCCCCGATTCCAAGATCAACCGGGTGATGCCATGGTTATCCTGCTCTACCTGCTGAACGGTGTCGGTAACAAAGACGACTCCTTCCTCAGTTACCATCTTCTCCAGATAAGCAACAAAATGTTCGTTCTCAACGTGGTAGCTAAAATCACGAGAAATATACGGATCCCCATTGGGTTGACGAAGAAAAGCATGATTGTGGGTCATCAAACCATTAGAAATATTGGCGTAGGCGATGTCCTCCTCACAATAAAAACCATTTTCACGGCGAAGGTCGTTCCATTGCCAATCCATCAGAGGGGCAAAAGTGTAATCAAAATAAGGACGCGGTCCCCAAAGTAACCGGAGGCCCAATTTCCATGTGGGCCGTGCAATTCTCAGGAACTGACCGGGGTCTAATCCAAGAATCCCATGCAACTGAAGCACTAGCCCAACGGTGCTTCCTTCTCCGACGCCAATAATCCCGATCTCTTTCGATCGAATTACCGTGACCAGAATTTCCGGAATCAGCTTTTTCAAGGTAAGTGCGGTAATCAAACCGGCACTTCCACCGCCGAGAATTACGATGTGATAGAACACGAACGAGATTTTTTCGGCAAAAAGAAACAGAATGGAAAAACACACCAAATCTAAAAGACATCTTAACACTGCAAGTGTAATAAATCTCTTAATTAAAGTAATGCATTTCCCCAGGGCATAAACCGATGTTTAAGCAATTCTTGTTTCTTATCATCACCTACCTACTGTTGATATTGAATTGGGCACTCGGCTTTGGACATTAAGATTCAACGACATAATGCTCTTGCTTACTTAGAACAGGGGCGCCGCGATCCGGCGCGGCTTCACCGTAAATCTCAACTTTCTCTTGTGACAAACCACTAATGATAATCCGTGACCTCCACCTTCCCACGGAACAGCCAGTAAATTAACCCAGTGTAGGCCAACACAAAAGGCATGCCGATGAAAGCGATGATGAGCATGATCCACAAGGTCTTCTCACTGGACGCCGCATTGTAGATGGTCAAACTGTTGCCGGGGTTGGGATCGGATGTAACCAAGTTGGGATGCAGGGCCAAACCCAATAGCATAACAAAAGCGAAAATGGTGGCCGTCGAAGAGGCAAATGCCTGTCCCCATTTTTCCCGCCGCAGAAACCAGCCCACCAAAGCAACCGCTGCTATATTCACCACCACGATCAGCCAAACCGCCGGGTATTGGAAGAACGGATCGATCGCGTGAGGCAATCCGCTCACTGTCAGGACCGTAACGAGAATATACGCAATCACGAAGGAAATATAGAAGCGGATCGCCCAACGTTGCAGGCGGGCATACACATCGCCGGTGGTTTTCATGAGCAGGAACATCGCTCCGTGCATCAAAAACATCGTCACTGCCAACAGACCAACCGCAAGGGAATAGAGGTTGAGCAGGTTGAAAAAGCCTCCGATGTAAATGCCCCTTTCGTTCAACGGCACACCAACCATGGCATTGCCCACCCCCACCCCGAATCCATCGCCCTCCTGCGGCGCCGATTGCCGACCC
>CAZPPD010001067.1:0-2057 GCA_964588185.1 uncultured Alcaligenaceae bacterium
ACCGTAGCCGACCAGGAAGAAGCCGCACTGTTCTAATGGACGTAAGAGACTAGCTTGGATGAGGTATTCGGTGACGGCTTTGGAACCGGGGGCCAAGCTGGTTTTGACCCAAGGCTTGCGATTCAAACCGCGCTCCGCTGCTTTTTTCGCTACCAATCCGGCGGCTAACATCACCGATGGATTGGAGGTGTTGGTGCAACTGGTGATGGCCGCGATAACCACCGACCCATGCCGCAGATTAGCGGCAACATTATCTGATACTTCTTGAGCAGGCGGTTCTGCTCCAGTGGTAACCGGCAAGGAAGTGCCTTTGCCATTGGCTTTGCTCATCAGATCCGGAAGCGTCTTTTCGAATGCCGGTTTGATTTGGCTAAGGGCAATTCGGTCCTGTGGACGCTTGGGGCCGGCTAGTGAAGGTTCGACCGTGCTTAACTCCAGCGACAAGGTATCGGAATAAATGGCTTCGGGGCTCTCCGCCGTGAGAAAAAGGCCCTGTTTCTTGGCATAGACTTCAACCCGGTTGATTGCTTCTTCGGCTCTGCCGGTCAATCGAAGATAGCGCAGGGTTTCCTGGTCGATGGGGAAGATTCCACAGGTAGCCCCGTACTCCGGAGCCATGTTGGCAATCGTGGCCCGGTCCGCGAGCGGCAGGTGAGCCAAGCCATCGCCATAGAATTCCACAAACTAACCGACCACACCTTTTTACCGCAGCATCTCCACCACGGTAAGGACCAAATCCGTGGCGGTGGCCCCTTCGGCCAGTTTTCCAGTGAGTTTAAAGCCCACGACATTTGGTATTAACATCGAGATCGGCAAACCCAGCATGGCCGCTTCCGCTTCAATGCCGCCCACTCCCCAACCCAATACTCCCAGGCCGTTGATCATGGTGGTATGGGAATCGGTACCTACTAAAGTGTCCGGATAAAGGGTGTTGTCCTTGGGATTGAGGAAGACCACCCGGGCCAGGTATTCCAGGTTGACCTGATGCACAATGCCGGTTTCCGGCGGAACCACCCGGAAGTTGTCGAAGGCTTTTTGACCCCAGCGAAGGAAAGTGTAGCGTTCTTTGTTGCGGGAATATTCGATTTCACTGTTGGAAGCCAACGCCTGGGCCGTTCCAAATTGGTCCACTTGGACAGAATGGTCGATAACCAGCTCGACCGGTTGCAGAGGATTAATCTTGTTTGGGTCGCCTCCCATCTTCTTCATGGCATCGCGCATAGCGGCCAAATCGACGACTGCGGGGACCCCGGTGAAGTCCTGCAACAACACTCGGGATGGAGTGAAGGCAATTTCCCGGTTCGGTTTTGCTTTGGCGTCCCAGTTGGCCAAGGCTTCGATGTCGGCTGCGGTTACCACATCATCCGATTCGTGGCGAAGCAGATTTTCCAGAAGTATCTTCAAGGCAAAAGGCAGCTTGGCGACGGCAGGGTGAGCTTTTTCGACGGCGGGAAGACTGAAGATTGTATGTTCTTTACCCCCAACGGTAATTGTTTGTTGGGCGTTGAATGAATTTGCCATAAGGAATACCTTTACGGAGTGAATGTCAGATAAATTGCAACATAGTTATTTTGTTGCTAAATGGTGTATGTGGCAATGGCTTCTGATTTCTGAGGTTCCAGCCAATCTTTTAAAATCCAAATTGACAATTGAATAAAGAAAAACGATTACCTCTGTTGAGACTCATCGATGTCAACAAAACTTTTCACATGGGAGAGGTCGATGTTCAGGTTCTGAAGGATATCAACCTGGAGATTAATGCCGGAGAGATCACCGCCATTGTTGGCCCATCCGGCTCGGGAAAGACGACCTTAATCAACCTGATAGGCGGGATTGACACGCTTTCTTCCGGTGAAGTGTGGTTTGAAAAGCAAAACCTTGCTGCCCTCTCGGAACGGGAACTGACCAAATATCGCCGCCGGAACGTCGGCTTTGTCTTCCAGTTCTACAACCTCATTCCCAATTTGACCGCGTTGGAAAACGTCATTGTTTCCGCCGAAATCAGCAAAGACTCCTTGGACCCGAAGCAAGCGTTGGAAATTGTCGGCTTGTCCCAC
>CAZPPD010001068.1:0-2056 GCA_964588185.1 uncultured Alcaligenaceae bacterium
CCTGCAGCACAATGGCTTTACGTATACCGTTGCCGGTACTTTTACCGATTCATTAGGTTTGACTGGTGATCCTTCAGTATCGGACGGCTGGGGCCGGCCAATTGTGATTCAACAACCCACCGATGTCTCAGGGGCAGAACAGGTGCAATACACCCGACTCATTTCTGCTGGTCCGAATGGCATCATTAACACTCCCAGCACCAAGGTTGTCACTAAGGACCAATCAGGCGATGACATCCTCCTCTACTTAAAAATTGCCGATCCGAGAAATTGATATGCCTACAAAAATACCACCACAGAACTTCAAACGGGCCGGCCTGACTTTGGCCGAATTGCTGGTGGTGCTGACGATCCTGGCAATCACGGCTACGGTTGCCGTCATCATGACGGAAGGGGTAGTAGAACAAGCCCGCTTTGACTCAACCAAAAAAGGCCTCGAAGAGATCCGTAACGCCATAGTCGGACCTGCGGATAGCTCTGAACCCCAGGGATTTGTCGCAGATGTGGGCCGTCCTCCAGTAAATCTCAATGAATTGTTGACCTTGCCCAGCGGTGTTATCCCCCACTCGGTCCAATCCTTTGATTCCGATGGCGATGGTTTGCAGGACATTTTTCTTGCCAGTGGTTGGAATGGACCGTACTTGCGTTTAGGAGTCAATCAAACTTCCTTCTTGGATGGCTGGGGAAGACCTTTCCTCTTTACTCCTGGTCCTCCTTTAATGATCCGTTCCCAAGGTTCCGACGGGAACTCCTCCGCTCCGGAGTTTCCCTACGAAACAGACCTACAAATATCGGTCAACCCTGCCGAATATCAGGTGTCCCTAGTTTCTATTCGGGTCTACGAACAAGATGAGGAAGGTTTGCTGAAGGATCCGGAATTGGAATCCGGAGAAGCAATTGAATTGGATATCTATTCAAATAACGGTTCAGGTACCATTGCAAAAACTTCGGTGCCAATTTCCAAGCCGAACTTTCAGCACCAGCTAACTGCCAAATCCGCCGGCATCATGGCGGTACGAGCTCTGTTTTTCGACGACCAAGGTAGTATCGAAAAGAAAAGCATACCGCTATATTTGACCTGCAGACCGGGAGCGGTCCTTCACAAGTCACTGGTCTTGAGGCCTGTGTCTTCTCCTTGATTTATCACCAGCAACCATGTTGATCACCCTATGAGCCGACCCGCTTTAACCATCCTGCTCCTCACTCGCAATCGCTTGGTCCGCGCGGATTTTCATGGGAACACCCCCAAGCTAAGCCAACTCTGGGAGGCGCCTCCCCCGGATACGGATGACCTGTTGATGTTGACGGAAACGGCGATTTCCCTGGGACCAAAATTGGCTCCTAAAGTGTGGGTTCTCTGTAGTGACTTATGGACGCAGACTCTGTCCGTAGGCACCAACACCGCCAATCTCTCTTCGGAAGACCTGTCTCAAGCACTCAGCTACGAGGCGGAAGCCTACTCCGGCATCGCCGGGTTTGAGTCGGTGTTGGGGGTCAAGACCATCCAACAAACACGCGAACAACAGACCTATTGGATCACCCAAATTCGCCGCGAAAACCTGGAGGGTATCGCGGAGGTCATCCGCAAAGCCGGAAGTAAGCTGGCCGGGATTTGTCACCCCGCCGGGCTGCCCAGCCCACTGATTAGTGGGGATCAGGCTCCTTGGCAGCGCACGGAATTGTGGCCGGACACGATCATTTGTGTGAACAAGGAACCCGCCACAGCTCCCCGCATCCTGGTTATCAACTCCGATCCCGCCCAACATCAGTGGCGTTACGAAAAAGAGTCCTGGGAAAAAACTCAAAACCCCGTGCAACACCGGGAAATGATGCTCACTTCCGGCGAGATGGTTTCGCTGGATGAGTTCGGCCAACCGCAACCGGCTTTGGATGACGCGGAAACCAGCTCCCAATGGCTGACCCTGTGGGCCAAGCACCTCAGCCGAAAGACCAAGGATGTCCCGGTACTCCATCCCGAGGAGCAGCCTCTGACCTCGGGAACCCGCTTTGCCATCGGTTTCTTTCTGTTCATGGTAGTTGCCGGCGCTTGTGTGGC
>CAZPPD010001069.1:0-2051 GCA_964588185.1 uncultured Alcaligenaceae bacterium
ATCAACAAACTTCTTGACACCCTGAGAACAAAGATTTAGCGTAGATAGTAGCGAAATCCACAGCAACCGCCTGTAATTCCTACCTTTAAGGCGAATGCAATATTTCACACCAAATTTTTTTGGGGGGATGAGTGTGTTAAACATTTACGGTCCGAAAACCCGGTATTGCGATGGCATCAACCGTCGTAATTTCCTCAAGGTGGGCGCCTTCACATTCGGGGCAACCACTTTCACATTAGCGGACATTTTTCGCGCCGAAGCTGCCCAAAACAATGGCTCCAGCTCCCACAAAGCAGTGATCAATGTTTTCCTGGGCGGCGGACCTCCGCATCAAGATATGTGGGAGATCAAAACCGAAGCTCCCAACGAAATCCGGGGAGAATTTCAACCCATCGCCACCAATGTCCCGGGTATCCAAATCTGCGAGGAATTTCCCCGCTTGGCGCGAATGATGGACAAGTCTGTTGTCATTCGTTCGATGGTCGGGGCCAGCGGCCGCCACGATGCGGTGCAATGTATGACCGGCTGGCCGAATAATTCCTTGCAAAACATGGGAGGCCGTCCCAGCTTGGGGGCTGCCGTTTCTCGCGTCCAAGGACCGGTGGACCCTTCGGTCCCTGCCTTCATTGGTTTGGCCG
Source organism: uncultured Alcaligenaceae bacterium (assembly GCA_964588185.1). GTDB lineage: Bacteria > Planctomycetota > Planctomycetia > Gemmatales > Gemmataceae > CAZPPD01. Next base: position 639 of record CAZPPD010001069.1, read on the forward strand.
AGACCACTCGTCATCAACCTTGGTCCGACCCCGGCCAACCGGGATTCCTGGGTCCGGCATTCACCGCTTTTCGCCCGGATGGTCCGGGAATGGCAAACTTGACTTTGAATGGTATTTCTACTGATCGCTTTGATAACCGCTGCCAACTGTTGAACAGTTTCGACAGCCTGCGCCGGGAAATGGATTCTTCCGGACAGATGGAGGCGATGGACGCCTCCACCCAGCGGGCTTTAGACGTCCTTACCTCCAGCCGATTGCTGGAAGCGTTAGATCTTTCCAATGAAGACCCGCGCGTCCGCGAACGCTACGGCAATGGCCGGCCCTATCAATACCAATATGACGGCGCTCCTACTGTGAACGATCAGCTGCTGGTGGCCCGCCGCTTGGTCGAAGCTGGTGCTCGCGTGGTCTCTCTTTCTTACGGGCGCTGGGACAGTCATAGCCGCAACTTTGACTTGGTCCGCGACCATGGCCGCAAATTGGACCAATGCTTGAGTGCCCTGATTGAAGATCTCGATCTTCGCGGCATGCTCAACGATGTAACAGTTATCGCTTGGGGCGAATTTGGCCGAACTCCGCGAGTTAACCGCAACGCCGGCCGGGATCACTGGCCCCGGGTCAGTTGTGCTTTCCTCGCCGGTGGCGGCATGCGAACCGGTCAGGCAATCGGGGCCACTAATCGTTTAGGGGAGCACGCTGTTCAGCGGCCGGTAACTTTCGCCGAGGTAATGGCCACTTTGTACCACAATATCGGCGTGAATCCATCGACAACTACCATCAACGATCCTACCGGGCGGCCTCAGCATGTTATTGATGCCCCGGTCATCCACGAATTAGTGTGATTTTCCGAGTAAATTCTGCAAAATAACAAGGCGTGGTGTTCATTAACATCACGCCTTTTTTGCATCCTCAGCTGAATTCCAGAGAATCCAGCTTCCAAGAATAAGGATAGAACATGTTAAACCCCGACCTCTGTTTAGAACGTCGCAAGCGCTTTTGGGATCTCCTGGACCCTAAACCGGGCAACGATCACGTACGCTTAGCCGATCCAATTCACCTTGCCAACCTGGCCAATTTCATCGTCGGTACCATCAGTCTCGGAGCAGGTTTCGGCGGCTACCTTATTGTCCGGGAAGATGGCCACGCCAAGTTAATCCACGACAACCGGCTTCCCGCAAGCGTCGATCTGGCCCATGTAGACAACCGCCACGTGGTCGACTGGTACGACGGCCAATCTCCGGCAATATGCCCCCGCCAACGGGCTTTGCTGGCGGCGGTCAATCCAACCCAAAGCGGTTTACGAATCCACGATAAACCGGGAGATGTCCTGGCCGCTCAAATAATCGACACCATCGCCGGCATGCGTCGGCAAAAGGACCCCGATGAATTGGCGATCCTGAAAAGATGTATGGC
>CAZPPD010001070.1:0-2050 GCA_964588185.1 uncultured Alcaligenaceae bacterium
TCATATGAGGGAGTTTTTCTTTTCACTGTTAAATATATTTCGATTGGCAACGAAAAATACTATATCGGGATGTTCTATTTTTGCCGACAAACCAAGGTGAGAAAGATGTTCGTTTGTAAATCCTTCCAAAAGACATTTGTATTGGCTTTGCTGGGGATGGTTGCGATTATTTTTGCACCTTTGTTGCTTTCCGCTTTGGCAGTGTTGTTAATATTTGCTTTTTTTGGATTCCTGTTTTGGACACTCGTTCGGGGCTTAAAGCCGGTTCCGACTGAGGATTGGAGAAAAGCCGGTAAGTATTGCGTCCGGGCGAAAGGCTGTTTTAATCATTTCACAAACGAGGTGGTCCGGATCACCAATGATCTGACCAAAACCAGCCAACGGGTAAGCAATCGGGTTGGAATTTTGCTCCTGGAGATGATAAGCGGAGCCATTCTTGGTTGCTTGTTAGTAATCCTTCGCGGTACTGCTAATAACGAAACAGATTCCCCACTTTGGCTTATTGGAGCAGCCATAGGAGCCGCTTTAGGTGTTTTGGTAGTTTGCTCTCGAAGGGATAGTGGACAAATGATAACTCAAAAAGAATCCTCCTCTCGCTTAAAATGCCCTTCTTGCTAGAATACTCATATAAACAAAAGATTGATCGAACATCCCATCCGGAAAGGTAGATGCAAACCCTAAACGAAAGGATTATACCTTGCGCATTAGCCAACTCTACGAGGGCTCCGAGCCGACCATATCGTTTGAGTTTTTCCCGCCGAAAACGCCAGAAGCCGAAGACGATTTGTTTGAAAAAACGATACCTGCGTTAAAGGATTTGGGGGCTTCCTTTTTTTCGGTAACGTATGGGGCTGGGGGCAGCACCCGGGACGCCACCCTTCGCATCGTTAGCCGTATCAATAAACATTATGACATAAACGCCATGGCTCATCTCACCTGTGTGGGCTCAACCAAGGAAATGTTAGGCGGTGTTTTGGATGAAGCCAGAGAACTGGGAATTGAAAATATCTTGGCCCTTCGCGGAGACCCACCGAAAGGAGAAACGGAGTTTAAACCCGTAGAAGGCGGTTTCCATTATTCCATCGACCTGATCAAGTTTGTGAAAGAGCGAGGTTTTGGCGTTGGTGCCGCTTGTTATCCCGAAGGACATCAAGAATGTAAGGATAAATTGACCGATTGGGATCATGCCGTTGCCAAAGTTGAAGCCGGGGCGGAGTTCCTTATCAGCCAGCTTTTCTACGACTGGAATGATTTTCTGGAGATGGAAGATTACCTTCGCAACCAGAAGAAGATAACCGTGCCCATCATCCCGGGCGTGTTGCCATTTTTGAGTGCCAAGCAAATCAAACGCTTTACTTCTCTATGCGGAGCGGCTCTTTCGGATGAATTGGAAAAACAACTGGATAAGTTTATCGACGACGACGAATCGGTTCGGAAATTAGGTGTGGAATTGTGCTCCGACATATCCCGCAAAGCATTGGACCACGGGGTGGAAGGCATTCATTTTTATTGTTTGAATCGAACCCCTTCGGTCACGGAGATCATGGAGAATTTGCAGTTGGTGAAGTGATAGGTAGTGGTCCGAATTAGATTTTCATTTTTGCAGTTTGTTCTTCCAACCTGCTCTCGGTCATTGAGCTTGTTTGCCGAGAAGCATGACTTAAACCTTGTTTGTATAGCAGTTAGTCCTGCCAACATGCATTCGGGCTAGGTTTATAAGGGCCGATTTTTCACAAAGCCACCCAAGTTTTATTAATGACCTGGAGACACTGAGTACTAATATTGCAGTTCTTCAATGGGGATTTTAATTGTAGATCCTTGAACGGGAATGCCTTTCTCAACAATCGCAGGAACAACTCCCCCAATTCCCGCAACGGTTACTTCTTTGGTCCCTAATTTCCTTTTCCCTGCGGCGGTAATGCAAGGATTTCGCCGCCAAATTTCTTTCATATTAAAGCGTGCTGGGGTATTCATGAGGGCAGTTAAGGAGGGAAAAGCTTCCTTTGCTTTCTCTCTTTTTCCTATTGCGGAGAGTACCTCCCATTCCTCT
>CAZPPD010001071.1:0-2044 GCA_964588185.1 uncultured Alcaligenaceae bacterium
TTTTGACTGAATTACTTAAAAATTACTTATGATTAGAATTGGCCGATTGACCCTCATTATTGATATGCCCAACAGGAAGTTGAACAATAACGACCATTTTAATCCCGATTTTTTTTCGAGCTCCGTTAAATCTCGCCAACTTTACTACGGAGGAAGGGGGATTGGAGCAGATAAATACTGTAACCCCATCGGTTTGGTATTTTCCCTTGTGGTTTAACCACACCAATTACCGAGGCCTGCCATGGAACCCTTTAAAATCCTTATCGCTGCCACTTTGTTATCCGCGCCCGAAGCTCCGCTGGAGAACTATTCCAAGGAAGAACTCCATCAGCAACTGCAAGTATCTTTGATGCAAGTTGCGGTTCATTGGGAGATCATGGACCCGAGGGAATCCCACCATATCTTGTGCAACCCCCGAAACTTCTTCGCGGACCTCCAATTATTAAAGCTCCGCTATGAAGATCTGATGGATGCCCCTTGCGTAGTGGAAAGCGATCGTTTTCCCAAACGGGAAGTCGCTACGTATTTCATAAATCTGAACCGGTCCTACCGAAAAGATCTCCTGACGCGATTAACGTTGGACCGGGTTCACGCAGAAGAAGTCCGTACGGCAATTTTGGAGACGGATCGCCTGTTTAACATCTGGGACACGATCCGAGATGTCCGCTGCAAATACTACTACGTTCATGTCCGCCGCCACGCACTTAATGAACTCCGCGAGATGTTGGGAGATGCCGCCTTCTATTGCGGGGAATTACCTCCCCATCTGCCGGTGTGGCGAATCCCGTCAATGGATTGAATATCCATATTTGAACTTCAGATTTCGCCGAGTCCCGCCGTGAACCCCTTCCGGGTCGATGGGACAAACCCTTTACATTCTATCTTAACCCCGATCCGTAGCTCTTGTTTCAAGTGATGATTTAACCTAATGATGAATGTAGTTATTAATAAACATAAGGTTAATCTGATGAATTGAGTCTCCATGAAGCCCTGTATTAGTGAAGCTACAACACTTCCCCAATCCTTCGCCGATGACGTAAACAATTTTGCCGATGCCGGTTGTTCCGGGATGGAAGTTTGGCTGACCAAGTTGGAAGATCACCTCAAAAACCATTCTCTGGATGACACCAGGAAGTTACTGGAGGAACGAGAGGTTTCCTTGGCCGCAGCGTCTTATCAGGGCGGATTGTTGCTTGCCCAAGGCGAACAACGCAAAGTCCACTACGATCATTTCCGCCAGCGCCTGGACCTTTGTCAAAATCTGGGAATACCAACTCTGGTTTTGGTCGCTGATTTTGTGGAAAAAGTCGACCAGACAGCTCTGGAGCGAGCAGTGGTTTCCTTGAAGCAAGCGGCCCAGTGGGCTGCAGCTTTTGAGGTGTGCTTGGCATTGGAATTTCGCGGCAAGTCGACTTTCTGTTCCAGCCTGGACACTGCCGTCGCTCTGGTCACTCAATGCGATGAGGATAATGTAGGAATCAACCTGGATGTATTTCACTACTATACCGGCCCAAGCAAGCAGGAAGACCTGGAATTACTATCCAAGAAGAACCTTGCCCATGTTCAGCTCTGCGATATTTCCGGCATCGCCCGTGAATTGGCCACTGACAGCGACCGTGTGCTGCCCGGGGATGGTGAATTCCGCTTGCAAGCCATCATCGAACACTTGCAAGCGATTGGTTATGACAAGTGGGTGTCCCTGGAAGTGCTGAATCCAACTTTGTGGCAAGCCAATCCGGTCCAAGTAGCCGAAATCGGCATCACGGCCATGCGGCGGATTCTCGGGCAGGCAAGTATGAACTAATGAATTCCGTTCAAAACCAAATTTGCAAGCTGGCGACCAATTCGCCGTCTTCTGCTACCTTCACCCGTCCAAGTACGTCGAGACGCGGGTTCGATCCTGCCGCCTCCATTTATCTCTGGAAAGTTTTTAAAGTTCCGAGATTTCTCCCCGAATATACAGCTCAACTGTTTCGTAATTTTGTAAAGCCATCCAATATTTCATTCGGCTTTGGGTATTGTGACAGTGTTGACCGAAACTAAA
>CAZPPD010001072.1:0-2043 GCA_964588185.1 uncultured Alcaligenaceae bacterium
AACCACTGGAAATGACCAATTGGGAAGAGTGGCAAGATCGAAATGAACAGTCGTGGTTGCATATAAGTCAAGTTCGGCCAAGCACGCCCTTCGTGTGGCACGCCCTGAGTCCTCGAAGGGCGTGAGGAACTATCAAAAACCAATGGGAAAGACCAATTGGGAAGAGTGGCAAGATCGAAATGAACAGTCGTGGTTGCATATAAGTCAAGTTCGGCCAAGCACGCCCTTCGAAGACTCTGGGCGTGCCACCGTGCCACCCGTGCCACACGACCGACAAGGTTCTAACCGATGATGTGTTGGCCCGCCTCATGACCTTCAACAACGTTGTTGTCACCTCCCATCAAGCTTTCCTCACCCACGAAGCGCTCTCCAACATCGCCAATACAACGCATGCTAACATTGAGGAATTTCGGGAAGGAAAACGCGGAGCGGAGCTGCCCATGCAATTCAGGGCAAATGAGAAGAAATAGCTCTGCGGAACACGTGATTTCCTCACCCAATACCCAGGCTGCGCCGCTTCGCGTCGAGCCTGGGCTATGTTGTTTAACGCTTTCAGCGTTTTCAGAAATATTTGCTGAAGTATTCGGTGAAAACTTCGATTCTCAAACTGAGTCCCGCTTTAGAACCATTATTTTTGAAATGCCTTTATCTTTCGCATCATTTCCGAAAACATTGGATTTGCTTTTTCCGACTTGTCCCCGGCAGAAATTTTCTCCTTCAATACGACACTGGCGTGAGGAACATCTTCCTTTTTAGGAATTCGAAAGAACTCGAATTGATCCTCAATCGATAACTTTTGCAGTTTCTGAATTCCTGCAATGTCCGCCGTTGTGTCTTTTTCGGAATGGGCTTCAATTACTCTCTTGGGGAAGGGATTTTTTCGACTTAATCCATCCATTATATTGTCGGTTTCCTTGATCAACCGGACCAATTCGCGGGCTCCATCGTGATCGACATGGGAATAGCGGTAGGGGTTGAGGCCCAAAAGAGGTTTATTAAAGTCAAAAAGATCTATAAGGAAAGTCCGTCCCACTTTTTCCCTCAACTCCCCTAGCAATCCAAAAGGGCCCCCTGCCAAATCAAGGGCCGCGGAAAAGAGGTACAAGTCTCCGTTCACCTTTGGATTGGTCGTTATCATATAGAAGCTCAAGGCGCCCCCGGTGGACAATCCGCCAATGGAAACTTCCTTCGCCTTGGAAGCAGCCGTTTTGACCGCAAAACTGACATTGGCTTTCCACTCCTCGAGCTCAACTCCCTCCATTCCCATTGGCTCTTTTAATCCATGAAAATGGAGTAAAGGGATGTATACGTTGTATCCTAATTCCTTGAAGAAATATTCTCCAATTGCATTCATGAAGTAGGGAGAGTCCGAGAGGCCGTGTGCCAAAACGATCGCTTTCTCCGGCTTTTGAGGATGTTCCATGATTCTCGGATGACACCCTTCTCGAACCTTTTGAGGTGAGAAATAATTGAATTTTTTATAGTAGCCAAGCCATTCATTATCCCGGGTCTTTCCCTTTGATTTTGCCATGATTCAGGCCTCCATTAGTTTTTCTCTATCGAATTCGGGGGACGGTAAAGAATATTGGTATCCTTCGCACCTGTGTTAATACCAAACAAGAATTATGAGTTTAAAGTTTTACTGATATATTTTCCGGAATATAGTCACAATACATATTTTTTACTTTTTATTTCTTTATTTTTATCCACCAAGACTGCTGGCATACCCACCATAAAGCAAGTCTTATTTCCTATTTACTGAATAATAGATTGGCCGGTCTGGTGGCATGTCCTGAGTCTTCCAAGGGCGTGTGGAGCTATCAAAAACCAATGAAAGCACATATTGGGAAGAGTAAGAAGATCGAAATGAACCATTGAATTTGCAGATGAGTTAAGTTCGGCCAAGCACGCCCTTCGAAGACTCAGGGCGTGCCACACGTGCCACACGACCGCCATCCGGTTTCGATGGCCATGGTACTACGGAATGCGCAAGCCCCGGCAGGTGTCTTCGTAGGTCCGTTCGAGTTCGAGCGGCACGTACCG
>CAZPPD010001073.1:0-2043 GCA_964588185.1 uncultured Alcaligenaceae bacterium
GGAAAAGGAAAGTTAAATCCGGGCCAGCGGAAAGTCCTAGCCGAAAAACTCGCCAAATATAAGCTGCTCCAACTTCCCGGGAAGACCGGAAAACCAAACGTCAATCGTCAGATGCTGACAATTTCCTTTGGTAAGCGAACCAGCCATTACAATTTTAGGGCGGGAGAACTATTGCCAAAGGCGAACCCAAAAAGCATTGGCGGAAGATTTGGAGGCATCTTTCGAGCGGTGACGAAGATGACGAAGTAGCCTTCTCACACCCCAATATCCTCGTTCCACAACTCGGGATTGTTTTTGATGAAATCCTCCAAGAGTGTTCGACACTCTTCATCATCCAATAGGTGTAACTCGACTCCTCACTGCCGGAGATAATCTTCGGGGCCGCGGAAGGTTTGGTTTTCGCCGATGACAATGGTTGGTATTTTGTAGAGGAGAGCAGTTCCGCTACACATATCACACGGGGACAGGGTTGAGAAGAGAACAGCTCGCTTGTATTTCGAAGCGGGTAATCGTCCGGCATTTTCGATGCAATGCATTTCCGCGTGCAAGATCGAGCTGTTTGTTGTATCCGCCTGTTGTGGCCGCGACCTACAATGGTATCATCGACCACCATGACTGAACCAATGGGAATTCCGCCCTGTTGTAGCCCTTCTTTGGCTTCTTCGATGGCGGCGTTCATGAACGTCCTGATCATTTTCGGAGTCATTCTTGTTCCTTGTTTATTGAGCCCCGGCGAGCGATAATCTCAACCCCACAAAGAATAGGTGTTCCTCGGCTAGCTTCAAACTGAATAGCGATGGGTCCTGAGGATACGATTCCTGAGTATTCTTTAACCAGCTCTTTTCGGGTTTCACCCGCCTCCTTTCGGATATCCAGGTTCTTTTCCACGACTTTGTCGCCAATGCGGATGGAGAAAACTCTTTCCCCGACTTTTTTCATTTCCGGTTCGGCAAAGTAGAGGCGGAGCGTGTAGGTCCGTTTGGTTTTATCCGAAAGCGGACGGCGGTTATTGGTAACCAAGGTTGGTACTTGAAGGGAGGTTACTCCTTGTATTCCTGAGGAGGAAATCCAGGAATCAAACCGCGATGGGTGGGCGGAGAACCATTGCAGATCATTTCCGTCAATGATTACACCGCTTCTATTTCGCTCGGCGACTTGTAGCCATAAAGTACCGTCTTTGGCTCTACGGTCGCCGGGGGCACCGAAATTAAAACCGGCGTGCTTGATCGGCTGCGGTTCCCCTGGCCATTTTTCGTAATATTTAGTCCAAATATGATTTTCCGGGTGATGGACCAAAGCCAACGCTGTCATGCGATTGCGCTTATGGTGCGTGCCAAAGTTGGAGATGTTAAGAAGGCCGCCTGCGGGAATGAGCGTAGGGATGCAGCCGGCATCGAAGCCCACCAAATTCATCGCACCGCTGTCGTTTTTCAGATCATAGAAAGCCGTTCTCCAGGTGACCATATTTTCACAACCAATGAGGTAATTGCAGCCCCTCCTGCGGAAATTCCATTCTTCCGGCAACCCGGTGAGCGGAGATTTGCGTTCGTGGCGTTTGCCGGTGAGGAGGTCATAGGTGTATCCGGAACGATCGATGATTAAATCGCCGACAATCATGTGCGGATCGAAGTAGGGTTCGCTAGTCACTTCCCACATGATCTTGCCGTCCTTGCCGCGAAAGCCCCGCATTTTTCCCGGAGCATTGCGGTTGCGCCGTCCTCGGCGGGCATCAAAAGAGAGATCCTTCCATTTGCCGTTGTCCCAGACAACCAAGTTGCGGCATGGCACCAGGAGTAGGTCGCGGTCCACGGAGTAGGAGAGATACTTGACCAGGACATCGAGCTCAAACTTCCATAGCTCCTTGCCGGATTGCAAATCCAAAGCGTATATCATGGGCGGACGATCAGGAAATTTTCGCTGATTGGAACGCATGGCTTTGAGGGATCGCTCGACAATCAGGTCCAGGCAAAAGACTTTGCCGTTTCCTACTGCCAACCCCCGGTTTATGAAACCCCAATCGACATTTCGGCTCCAAAGTAAATT
>CAZPPD010001074.1:0-2040 GCA_964588185.1 uncultured Alcaligenaceae bacterium
GGGTTCATACCGGCCTCTTTTAGTGCTTCTTGATCGGGGCTAAATTTCTCGGGTCTTTTAGAACAAACGAATCTCTTTACGGTTCATTCCGTCTATCAAAGGGAACCGCGAAGGTAGAAATTGCGGTTAATGAAAACAATGAATTCCAGGTTTACTCGCATGCCATTGGGGTGTATGATACTCAAAATCATTGAATCCCGCCTCTAACTCACAAGCAAACACTCACCGGAGGAATCTAATGCCATCTGTTGCCCACGCACAACCTCAACCGCTTCAGAGCAACCGCATTCCCCGCCGTTTATTCCTATTTGTCCTCGCTGCCTTGCTTGGTTTATTCTATTTTGGGTTCTGCACTTCTCCTGCACACGCTCAGAAAAAAATAAAGGCCCCCAGCTTGGAAGGCGGCACCGACTGGATTAATACCGACAAGGAAATCAAAATAGAAAGCCTAAGAGGCCGGGTTGTCCTCCTTGATTTTTGGACCCTGTGCTGCATCAATTGCATTCACACGCTCCCGGACTTGGCCCGTCTGGAAGCAAAGTACCCGGGCGTTTTGGTGGTAATCGGCGTGCATTCTCCTAAATTCCCCAACGAAAAGAAGACCGAAAGCATCCGCAAAGCAGTCCTCCGCTATCAGATCAAGCACCCAGTTGTAAACGATGCCAACATGGCTATTTGGAGACGCTACGAAGTTCGTGCTTGGCCGACGTTAGTGTTGATCGACCCCGACGGTAATCTTTATGGCTACACGTCCGGGGAGGGGCGTTTCAGTGTTCTCGATGAGCATATCGGAAAGCTGGTGAAATCTTACAAGGCGAAGAAAAAGCTCAAAACCGATCTCCTGCCGTTCCAACTGGCTCGCAAGAAAGAACACCCGGGTTCTACTCCCTTGTATTTCCCGGGCAAAGTATTGGCCGACAAGAATAGCAATCGCCTGTTCATTGCCGATAGTACGCATCACCGCATTGTTATTACGGATCTCCAAGGCAAAAAGATCGCCGTTGCCGGAACTGGTGAGGAAGGCGCTAAAGACGGCCCCTTCTCCGAAGCGACCTTTAGCGATCCCCAAGGAATGACCCTGGTCGGCAATACCCTTTACGTCTCCGACCGCAAGAATCATATGATTCGGGCATTGGACCTGGAGAAGAAAACCGTCAAAGTTGCTGCCGGAACCGGAAAGCAGGATCGCTTTGGCCGAGGTAATTCCGGTCTTGCCCTCAAGACCGGATTGAACAGCCCCTGGGACCTCCTGCATTTCAAAGGCGACATTTTCATCGCCATGGCAGGTCACCACCAGATATGGAAATACAATCTCGAGAAGGACGTTGTTTCCCCCTATGCCGGAGATGGCCGCGAAAATATTTACGATGCCACCTTGGCAAATTCATCCTTCGCTCAACCAAGTGGACTGGATACCGACGGCAAAACCCTGTTTGTTGCCGATAGCGAAACCAGTGCCATCCGGGCCATGCCGATCGATGGCACTGGAAAGGTGACTTCGATTGTTGGCCAAGGTCTCTTCGAATTTGGCGACAAAGACGGCAAAGGCGATGAAGTCCGCTTGCAGCATGCCCTTGGCGTCCAATATCGCAACGGCAAACTCTACATTACGGATACCTATAACAGTAAACTCAAACTAATCGACCCAAAAGATCGCACTTGCAAAACCATCGAGATAAAAGTGAGCGAAAAGGACAAGGAGCCTGTGCTCAATGAACCGGGTGGGTTGAGTTTTGCCGGAGATAAACTGTACATTGCGGATACTAATAGCCACCGCATACGGGTTTTCGACACGAAAACCAATGAGATCTCCACCCTGCAACTCCAAGGAGTGGAACCTCCCGAATTTTATGTGAGGCAGTTAACAAAGAAGAACTAGTCTTTCCTGTTATGCGTAAAATACAACAACAAGCCCATGGGAGGCCTTCCATGGGCTTAACCCATTTTCAATATTATGTGTGTCTGGGGAAATAAAGATGACATGGTTTCGGCCCTTGGTATTTGCCGGCATAGCCTTGATGCTTTTCGGAAACAGCACTG
>CAZPPD010001075.1:0-2040 GCA_964588185.1 uncultured Alcaligenaceae bacterium
AGGCTGGCCGGTTGTGGCGTTGGATTTGGGGGATATTCCGCAAAAAAGTGGCCCGCAAAAGAATTTGAAATACGCCACCGCCATGAAAGCCCTGGACCTTATCGGCTACTCTGCTGTCGGTATCGGCAAGCGGGAAATGGATATGCCCTTGTGGAAAGCAATCTCCGAATACACCCTCAATAATCCCAATCCGAAACTAATGGCAGCCAACATCCTCAATCCAAAGCAGAAGATATTCTTGTCGATGATTCATAAGACCGATCTGGTGGAGACCAAAAACGGGACCCCGAAAGTCGGCGTTATCGGCATGATCGGTCCGAGCGTAAACAGCAAGGTAAACGACATTGATTTGGTGTTTCATGAGAACAATGCCCTGGTGTTGACCAAATCATTTATGAAGCTGAAAGACAAAAGTGATATCAATGTCTTGCTTTACCAAGGATCTAATGAGGAAGCCGAGGCCTGTGCCCGGTTTGCCGCCGCTTCCCGGAAGAACAACCCGGCGTTCCCGCGGTTAGATGTGATTTTATGCTTGTCAAAGGAATCTGAGCCTCCGTCGGTTCCCGGACGGATTCCCGGAACTCCAACCCTGATAATCAACATTGGCCATAAGGGAAAGTATGTCGGCGTTCTGGGAGCCTTTCGGACCAATCGTGCGGATCAGCCTTACCAATTGCAGTATGAATTGGTTGCCATGGGTCCCGATCTGGACGACCCGGAAGGTAAAGAGGCCGACAATCCGGTTGGCAGGTTGATTATCGATTACGCCCGTGAAGTGAAAATGGGCGAATACATCAAGCAATTTCCGGTCACTCCGCACCCGGTGCAAGCAACATTAAAAGAAGCGGAATATGTCGGTTCCCGGCGTTGCATGGGATGTCATGAACATTCCTATGAGATATGGGAAAAATCCGGCCACGCCCATGCTTTCAAAACCTTGGTCGATGTGAAACATCCGCCTTACCGGGACCAAGATGGGGAATGCGTCCGCTGCCATGTGATCGGCTTTAGTCACCCGACAGGCTATGGCGATGCGCTGCGAAAGAATAACACGCGGATGATTCGCCGCTTAAAAGATGTTGGGTGTGAGAGTTGCCATGGACCGGCCAGCGAGCATGTTGCCGATCCGCGAAACAAAAAGATCCATGCCTTAATCAATCCCTGGAAGTTCCAGCCGGACGAAAAGCCTGCTGTGCGGGAAGCGCGGCTGAAGAAGATTGATTTCTTCTGCCAATCCTGCCACGACATTGACAATGATGTCCACTGGAATTTTTCCAAGAAGTGGCCGAAGATTATTCACCATATGCCCCGGAAGTCGGCTCAAAATTCAGGCCAGAATCCCGGGGCAAATCCGGTGATTATCCCCCAAGAGAATCTGAAGATTGAGGGAGCCAAGGCAGTGCCGGTGAATTCATTTGAGCCGACGCAGACTTTTCCCGCCAGCAATAGTTCTTCTTCGCCAACCCCACCCCGAAATCGCCTTTTTCAGTTTCGCTTTTTCCGCAATCGCAAGAATTGAGAAACGGAACTGGCAGGATAAAAGGAAGGAGCCCCGGCGACCGCCGCCGGGGTACTCCTTATGGGGAAGAGTTGGTGCCTGATTAAGAAAGACTGTCGAAAACTCCAAAGTTTAGTTTGAGCAGCAGACTTGGCATCCGAGGCAGGGACCACACACCACCCACTGGTGTTTCAAAAACCACCCATCCCAAACCTAAGAGAGACCGACAGTCTCGGTTCAAAATCCTCTCCCGCTTGTTCCAAGCAAAGAACGCATTGGCACAATATCCTTGCGCGGAAAAGAATTATTTTTTTTATTTTTCGGGTGGGGAACTAGGAAAACTGTGAGGGTGATTACATTAGAAGGGAATCTTGATAACCGTTTCTTTGGTTCAATCGGCAGTTCCTTCAACCGATAACAAACGGAAATTTAACAGGGATAGGGATTAGTTGATTATTAAGAGAATGATCCTGTCAGGAGGATGAGCACAATTGTCCAGTCATTATTAAAAAACACTAAACGGACGGGTAAGCGAGGTCCCT
>CAZPPD010001076.1:0-2037 GCA_964588185.1 uncultured Alcaligenaceae bacterium
TTTTTCCTTAATAATAGCTCGCTGCAAAAGGTAGCGGAGGATACCAATAAACAAGACAAACCAGATTCTGCCCGTGATAAGCAAGTGAATAGACAGAGGGAAAAAGAACCAAACCAGGCCGAGAAGAAGACCCCAATAAAAAAGATTAAACAGCCAAACAAGAAAGTTGAAATTCCCGGCGATAAAGGACCCAAACCCAAGCCGAATAATCCTAATCCCAAAAACAACAATCCAAAATTCACGCCACCAAAAATCGACTTGGCTAAACTCCAAGCGATGGAAAAGAAGCTAATCTCATCCTTCAACCAAAACCCGGACCCCAATGCATTTGGGTCGGCGGTTGTCTCATTTTCCGGTCATGACAACCTGATCACAAGAGTGGCGTTCTCTCCGGATGGAAAATGGTTGGCTTCCAGCAGTGACGCCCACACCATAAAAATCTGGGATCTGCAAAATCGGCGTCTGGCTCAAACCTTACCTGGTCACAAAGATGATGTTGAATCTGTTGCCTGGTTTCCGGAGGGAAGCCGACTTGCTTCTGGGGGAAAAGATCAAACCATTCGAATTTGGTCCTTTCCTCAGGGGAAGCTGCTGCAAACCAAGGAATTGGCAGGGGAAGTTGGCGAAGTGGTCATTTCACCCTCGGGGAAAACAATTGCTGCAACCACCAATGTCCCCTTTAAATCCCTATATCTTTGGAATTTGCCGGAGGATCATTCTTGGTCGTTAAAAGGAGTTGTGGCAAATAATACCCGTAGCTTGGCCTTCTCTCCGGATGGTTCCCTTTTGGCGTGTGCCCAGTTCGATCGCAAAGTGGTCCTTCGTAAAATGCCGACGGGCAAAGAAATCGCCCAGACCATCAAAGGGATGGCATTTCAACTCATCGGATATTCTCCGGATGGCAGATTTCTGGCGATTGGAGGGGAATCAGATCAGAAAACAGCCGAGTTGAAACTTGTGGACCTCCACTCCGGCAAGGAGAAGAATCTGAAACTGGATTCTCAACTGATTGGGGATCTGGAATTTTCACCTGATGGAAAATGGCTAGGGGCGGTTTGTCGCGATGATTCCGGCCGGATTTCATTGAAAATTTGGGAGATTCCATCTGGAAGAGTGAAGGGGAATGCAGATCTTTTTGGGGCTCACATGGCCATTTCGCCCGGCGGAATGTTGTTAGCTGGAGCATATAATCAGATCGACATTTGTAGTATCCCCGATTTGTTTGACAAATCATTTTTGGCAGCCCAACAACGGTTGCCCAAAATCCGGCAATGGGCTTACATCCACAAAAAAGGCAAATACTTCGATATCACCCCCAAAGAAACCGCTAGTTTGGCCCAATTGGCAACTCTGAAAGATTTTCCCAATATCGGCATACTCCGCTTGGGCTTTAAATTCGGGGATAACGCCTTGGCCCTGCTACCGGAATTTCAAGGAGTCCGAGGGATTCGTTTGGCCGGCGGCAGTTATACCGGAAAGGGGCTTGCTCATCTCAAGAAGGTAAAAAATCTCCGTTCGGTAAATTTGGACGACCTTCGCCGGATTCGCGACAGCCACGTGGAGCAGCTCCAAGGATTAACTGAATTGACCGAACTGGATTTGGGGGTGTATGGCATTTTCTCATCTGCAGCGTTGCAGAAAATCAAGGGTTTGACGAAGCTCCGGCGATTGAAAATCAGAACCACCAAGAAAGTGGGAAAGGAGGGTTCCGGTTTTCTTAAGAACATGCCTCAGATGGAAGAGTTGGACATTGATGGTCTTCTTATCGGAGATGCCGGAATGGAAAATCTGGCCGGCATGACGAATATGCGAATTCTGAATCTGCGCGATAACAACTTGACCGATGCCGGAATGGCCGTGTTGAAGAATATGAAGCAAATGGTGCAATTAAATCTCGGCGGGAATTTCGACATCACCGGCCCCGGCTTGGCCAACCTTCAGGGCATGGAAAGCCTTCAGAAATTGGATCTGGCATACACCGGAGTGGATGATGACGGGCTGGCCTATATTAAGAATCTTAGGAAAATCAAGGAATTG
>CAZPPD010001077.1:0-2033 GCA_964588185.1 uncultured Alcaligenaceae bacterium
ACCATGGATCTGATCCAAACTATTCCCCAAGACCGTCCGTAAGCCGTACAGATCTATGGCACCAAATCTGAGGAAATGCGCGACGCTGCCGCATGGCTGGAAGATTTTGGTGCCTCCGTAATCGACATTAACATGGGCTGCCCGGTAAACAAAGTCACCAAAGGCGGCGGGGGCTCCGCCATGATGTGTAACGTGGGCAGCACTGTTGAGTTGGTGCAAAAGGTAGTGGAAGGTGTTCGGATCCCAGTTACTGTGAAAATGCGGCTGGGCTGGGATGATCAAAATTGGACGGCTCCCCAACTCGCCAAAGAATTCGAACAAATAGGGGTCGCTGCCGTGATCATCCATGGGCGGACTCGCGAACAAGGATTCAGCGGGCAGGTTAATCTCGAAGGCATCCGCGCTGTGGTGGAAGCAGTCGAACGTATACCCATCATCGGCAACGGCGATGTGCGCAGCATTGCTGATGCGGAAAACATGAAAGCGAATACCGGCTGTGCCGGAGTATCAATCGGCCGAGGGGCTTTACTTAACCCTTGGATTTTTGCCCAACTCCAACGCTGGGAGGTTTTCCAAGATCCCGGCGAACCGCCTTCCTATGAAGATCGACTCAATATCATGTCCCGCCATTTCCACCTTCTAGTCCAATATCGCAGTGAACGATCCGCCTGTTTAAGTTTCCGCAAAGTCGCTAACTGGTATTGCAAAGAGATCAAACCCGGACGAGAGGTTCAACAACAATTAGTAAGGATTGACAGCCCAGCCACTTTCGACAGCATTGTGAATCGCTTGCGGGAAAAAGGAGAACCCAAATGGTGGCGGAAATGGGGAGTCGGTATTGAAGAAATCCACGTTCCCAAAGGACCCATTTCTCATTGGTAAGGGAGACCCCAATGTATTTACAACGCAGACAATTTTTAACCTCGGCTGCTGTCAGCACAACAGCAACCTGCTTGGCCTATGGCGGACACCCTCCCCAAGATCAAACCAATCAACAGCAAGCTCAAGCCCGCTGGCGAGAAGAGCTAGCCCGCCATCGGATTCGTGATTTACAACTCCACACTGTTCAGATGAGATATCCTCGCTTGGTTGGGCGGAACTCTCGGCTTGGTATTCATGGCCGAGGCCCAAATGTTACCGTCTGTCGAATTCACACGGACCGGGGAGCCACCGGCTGGGGAGCCTTTGGAGGTAACCGGCAGAGGGCAGCTCAACTGCTCCAACAATATCGCAATCAAGTGTTGACCAGGATTTTTGATCCGGCAACTGGATTAACCAATAACACTGCCAAGCCACTGGACTTTGCGTTACATGATTTGGCCGGCCAAATACTTCAGATCCCTGTCTATCAGATGCTCGGGAGTCGTGGCCCCGCCTCAACTTCCTGCTACAGCGGCATGATCTACATGGACGACCTTGATCCGCCGGAGCGGCCTGCCGGGGTTGATCGGGTGATCCAGAATTGCCGGGACGATTTTCAACGAGGTTATCGGCAGCTCAAGGTAAAAATCGGCCGGGGCAATCGCTGGATGCCCAGAAGGCAAGGCATCCGCCGCGACATTGAAGTTACTCGCCGGATTGCAGAAGCATTGCCCAAGGTTCGGATTTTGGTCGATGGCAACGACGGATACACGATCCAGGATTTTATCACCTACCTCGAAGGGATTGGCGATATTGAACTCTTTTGGATTGAAGAACCCTTTCGCGAAAATGTTGGCGATTACCGCAGGCTTCGGCAGTGGCTCCGCAACAACCGGCGAAGGACTTTGTTGGCAGACGGAGAAGCCAATCCGGATACCGACGTGCTAAATCAACTTGGCCGGCAACGATTGTTGGACGTTCGCCTGGAGGACATCCAAGGCTATGGGTTTACCGCGTGGCGGCGACTCCTGCCCCAACTTCAAGAACAGAGAGGCCAAGCGGCCCCCCATGCTTGGGGCCATCAACTGAAGACTTATTACATTTCTCATCTAGCTAGGGGACTCGGAAATATTGTGACCATCGAAGGGGTGACCTGTACTTGTGGCCAAGTA
>CAZPPD010001078.1:0-2032 GCA_964588185.1 uncultured Alcaligenaceae bacterium
AGAAACACCCGTTGACCACCCGAGTCTTCGTCAAACGTTTGTGGCAATTGAACTTTCGCCGAGGCATTGTAAATTCAGCGGATGATTTTGGAGCCCAAGGTACCTGGCCGAGCCATCCGGAACTTCTCGATTGGCTGGCCTTGGAGTTTCAGGAAAAAGGCTGGGACATTCGCCATATGATCCGCTTAATGGTAACCTCCAACACTTACCGGCAAACTTCTCGGCCAAGCAAACTCCTCCAGGAAAGAGATCCTTATAACACATTCATTGCACGCCAAGGCCGATTCCGACTCGATGCCGAATTTATCCGGGACAATGCGTTGGCTATTAGCGGATTGTTAGTCAAGAAAGTCGGCGGTCCCAGCGTCAAACCCTATCAACCCTCCGGTTATTGGCAACATCTGAATTTCCCACGCCGGCGCTACACTCCCGACAAGGGCGAAGATCAATATCGCCGGGGGCTATACACCTATTGGCAGCGGACTTTCTTACATCCCAGCTTGCTGGCTTTCGATGCCCCGACCCGCGAAGAGTGCACTGTCAAGCGACCGCGGTCAAATACTCCCCAACAAGCTCTGGTTCTTCTTAATGACCCCACATATGTGGAAGCTGCCCGAGTTTTTGCGGAACGAGTGATTTGCAAGGGTGGAAAGGGCATTGAGGACCGCATTCAATATGCTTTTCAGGAAGCCTTGTGTCGCAAAGCCGAACCCTCGGAAGTCAAGCTACTGACACAGATCTACCAAAGCCATTTGGAGCAATACCAGAAAGATCCAAATGCAGCCAAAGCCTTTTTGAGGGTCGGCAATCGGCCAACTCCTGAAGATATTGCTGCGGCAGAGTTGGCTGCTCAGACTTCGGTAACGCGGGTGATATTGAATCTGCACGAAACCATCACTCGCAACTAGCGGTAATTCCGGATCAAAATCGAATCCCTGGGGAAGAGTTCTTGGCCCAACGAAAATATTTCGCAACATGCGCTCGGGGATTGGAAGAAGTTTTAGCAGCAGAATTACGGGCATTGCATTCCCGGGATGTAAACGCCGGAAAAGGGGGAGTACACTTTTCCGGCGACCTTTCCCTTCTGTATCGGGCAAATCTTTGGCTGCGGACCGCGGTTCGGGTTCTCCAACCGGTATTGGAAACCACCGTGACCTCACCGGAAGAACTCTACGACGCCGTTCGCAGTATCGATTGGTTGCAGTATCTTACTCCCAATCACACGCTGGCCGTGGATTGCAACGTTCGCGATTCCGCCATTACCCATTCGAAATATGCGGCCCTCAAAACGAAGGACGCCATTTGCGATCAGTTCCTCGACAAAATCGGGCGGCGTCCAAGTGTGGATACCGAAACTCCATTGGTTGGCTTGAACCTCCACATCCACGCCAACCAAGCGGTTTTGAGCCTGGAAAGTTCCGGGGAATCCTTGCACAAACGCGGATACCGAACGTTGCTGCATCGCGCCTCCCTGAATGAAGCGTTAGCATCCGGATTGATCCTTCTGTCCGGCTGGAAACCGGAAGATTCGTTCTTCGACCCACTCTGCGGTTCGGGGACCTTGCCGATTGAGGCAATGTGGATGGCCTTGCGGCGTCCGCCGGGTTTAACCCGGAAACGATTTGGTTTTCAGAGTTGGATGGATTTTGACCGGGAGCTGTGGATTCGAATCCGCGACGAAGCTAGGGGCCGGGTCCGCAAAGACTTGCCCGCGACCATCGGCGGTTCCGACAATCGCCGCGATGTCCTGCGAATCGCCGAGAACAACGCCCGCGCAGCCGGCTGCGGTCATTTGTTGCAGTTTCACTTTTGTGATATTGCAGAAATGAATTTGCCTACTGGCAAACCGGGAACAATTCTGTGCAATCCACCCTATGGAGAACGCATCGGTGAGGAAAAAGAGCTTCGGGCTCTATACAAGAAAATCGGCGAAGTATTCCGGAATCAATGTGCCGGCTGGAAGACCTGGTTGTTCACCGGCAACGGACGATTGGCCCGTTCTGTGGATTTGCCTGTGAAACAGCGAATCCAT
>CAZPPD010001079.1:0-2031 GCA_964588185.1 uncultured Alcaligenaceae bacterium
TTTCATCGGAACGCTTGGAGTCGCCCCGGACCGACAGGTAACCACCAGCCTGGATGGTCAAGGGGAATGGGCCGGCAACTTGGACATTCGCGATGTGGCCCCCGCCAATAAAATCATCCTTCCGATTTATCATGAAGGGGCCTTATTCTACCTGGGGGACGTTCACGCCAGCCAGGGAGATACCGAGTTCAGCGGCACGGCGGCCGAAACCAAGGCCACCGTCCAAGTAAAGCTGGACTTGGTCAAGAACAAACGGATTCCCTGGATGCGGATTGAAAAGCCGGACTCAATAATCGCCATCAATGCTTCCCGGCCGTTAGAGGATGCGGTCGAAACGGCCACCTTCTTCCTGATGGATTGGTTGATCGAGGAGCACGACTACACTCCGACCGATGCTTATTGTTTGGTGAGTACCTGCCCGGATTTTCGTATAAATGTCTATCAGATGTGTCAGATTGGCAAGCTTCGTTACGTCGCCGGGGCGGAGCTTCCCAAGAAATACCTGTGAGGATTATTCCACCCCATCGTATGCCTGCTTGAGTGCCTGAATATCAATCTTTTTCATTGACAACATCGCTTTCAAGACGCGTTGTGATTTTGTGGGGTCCGCGTCATTCAAGAGGTCGGTCAAAGCAACGGGTACAATTTGCCAGGAAACTCCATACCTGTCTTTCAGCCAAGCACATTGCTGGGCATTTGGGTCTCCACCTTCGGAAAGCTTTTCCCAGAAATAATCCACTTCTTCCTGGGTTTCACAATTAACCATAAAAGAAATGGCTTCATTAAATTGGAATCCCGGGCCACCATTTAATGCCACAAACTGTTGCCCCTCCAGTTCGAATGCCACAGTCATGACAGTTCCCTCCGGCTTGCTGTGAATCTCAAATCCTTCCTTGCCATAGCGGGTGATCTTTCCCATCTTCGAATTCTTGAAAATGGAGGTATAAAATCTGGCTGCATCTTCGGCTTCACTGTCAAACCAGAGATTGGGGGTAATTTTCTGGGCTATAGGCATTGTTGTACTCCCAACACATTTCTTATCCGGGGCACGGAAGAAGTTTAGCAACTCAAGCCAGAATTATTTTCGCGGGACGGTTAGCCTATTTCAAGTCACCCCTGCTTGATACTTTTCCCCGGAACCCAAAGAACATCATTTTGCCCTTTGTTATTGCACTCCCGCGCTAAAACAAACAGAAAATCCGACAGCCGGTTTAAATATTTGCGGACTTCGGGATTAATTGTTTCGCTATGGGAAAGCGTCACCACTTCCCGTTCCGCGCGGCGGCAAATGGTACGGGCTAAGTGGCACCAAGAGGCGGCGAGCGACCCGCCGGGGAGCACAAAGCTGTTTAACGGTTCTAAAGCCTCGTTGTAACGGTCAATCCACGATTCCAAGCGGGTTACTTGTTCGGAGCGAACCCGAAGTTCCGGGGTTGCTTTTTCCCCGGGAGTTTCCGGTTTACACAGGTCGGCTCCCACATCAAACAGGTCATTCTGAATGTCTCGGAGATGATGGGCCACCTCGGAGTCTTGATTTCCGGAGAATCCTTGAGCGACAAAAAGCCCCAAGGTTGCATTCAATTCGTCCACGGTTCCATAAGCATTAACGCGGGGATGATCCTTGCTGACTCGAGTGCCGTCCCCTAAACCGGTTTCTCCCTCATCGCCGCTCCGAGTATATATTTTGGATAAAAAAACCATTCCGACCTCTGATATGGAAATAAGCTCGTTTATTACTTAGTGGCATTATAGCCAAAATCGGCAACGTTCGATTCTTTCCCCTGATTTCCCTTTTCGGAACAACTTAGCAGATTAGAATTTTTATCTGCCAAACAAAAGATTGCTTTTGGCAATCATTTGGGCTTCAATAATATACTAGTAGGAATGCTGATATTATTTCCCGTCCAATCTCAGTAAAACTACTTCACGTTATTTATCTCCAACCTCTCCGGAGTAATTGAAATGGGAAGCGACATGGTAGTGGCTTTAGGACCAGCGACGGTCACCCAAAGCACCTTATTTGGCTTAAAC
>CAZPPD010001080.1:0-2023 GCA_964588185.1 uncultured Alcaligenaceae bacterium
GACGGTTTTCTTTTCATACGGGAGCTTCCAACCAAGCGTCTTGTGGATGGTCACTGCATAGGTCACCGCAGCTAAATCACTGTAGGCACAGTCGGACATTCCCAAATAATTCGGGTCAATCCCGGGCCGAAAGGAGCCATCAGGTTGGGCTGTTTGCTTGTAGAATTTCTTTAATCCTTGTAGCACATCCTTGCGATCTATAGGTTTGGATTGGGTTTGACACCGGGCTTGCCCATAAAAAATCCCAAGGACCAAAAGGACCATGATATTCAAACTAAGTAGTTGGCCTCTTCGACTCATTTCATTATCTCCCTGGTGGTAAAGGTTTCCCGGAATGGGAGTGAGAATTCTCCCAAATACCTATTCATTTTGATGGCTCTCAGGAAAATAATTAACTAAATTATTCTTTAACCATCCTCGCAAGGGCCGGCCACACCAACTCGAAGCATTAGCGAGGGGCGCCATCGCTAGGCCAGCGCATCGGGTTAGTATGTAACAAACAAGAATTCCCAACAGGAGCTATCGAATGCATCTTGCTCTCCGTTTGCTGAAAATTTCCCTCTTTCTGGCAGGTTTGTTCTTCCTCCAATCCCAGCAGGTTATTGGCGGCGAGGACGATTTCACCTCCATCTTCGACGGCAAGACACTCAAGAGCTGGGACGGCGATCCCAAGTTCTGGAGCGTCAAGGATGGAGCCATCACCGGCCAAACTACCAAGGAAAATCCCACCAAGGGAAACACCTTTATCATCTGGAAAGGTGGAAAGACCGGTGATTTCGAGCTCAAGCTGGAATACCGAATCATGCCCAACAACGACAAAGGATTTGCCAACTCCGGCATCCAATACCGCAGCTTTCCCCTCAAAGGCTCCGACCGCTGGCGCATCGGCGGATACCAGGCAGACTTTGAAGCCGGCAAGACTTATAGCGGGATTCTTTACGGAGAAAGATTCCGGGGGATTCTGTGTCTGCGGGGTCAGAAAACGGAGTTATCCCGAAAAGATGGAAAATTCGTCAAGAAAGTCGTCGGCAAAGTTGGCGATACCAATGAAATTCAAAAGCAAATCAAAGCCAATGATTGGAATACCTATCACATCATTGCCGATGGTTTCCAATTCACCCACAAGATAAACGGCATCACCACGGCCGAATGCACGGATAACGATGAAAAGATGCGGCGAAGGACCGGGTTGCTTGCCCTGCAATTGCACCAGGGCCCTCCCATGACCGTCCAGTTTCGCAATATTCGTATCAAACACCTGGAACAAACCGGGATAGCCGAAGCGGTCTCCCAAGATAAAAGTGAAGATATCAAAAAAATCGTCTTAATCGCCGGCCGGAAGAGTCATGGCTACGGGGCTCACGAACACAAAGCGGGTTGCATGCTCCTGGCGAAGTACTTGAATGCCTCCAAGCTGCCGGTGAAAGCGACCGTGGTGACCGGCGGTTGGCCCAAAGATCCATCCATTTTGGATGACGCGGATTCTATTGTTATCTACGCGGATGGTGGTGGACGCCATCCCTTTAATCAGCATTTGAAGGAAATAGACAAGCTGATGAAAAAAGGAGTCGGTTTAGTTTGCATCCATTACGGTGTGGAAGTACCGAAAGGAAAATCCGGCGATGCCTTTTTGGATTGGACCGGCGGCTATTTTGAGGCCCACTGGTCAGTAAATCCGCACTGGACAGCCAAGTACCAAAAGCTGCCAGACCATCCAATTTCCCGGGGAGTAAAGCCATTCCAAATCAATGATGAGTGGTACTATCACATGCGTTTTCGCCAAAAGATGAAAAACGTGACCCCAATCCTGACGGACCTGCCACCTAAATCTACTTTGAACCGCCGCGACGGCTCCCATAGCGGCAACAAATTTGTCCGCGCCGAAATTGCCAAGGGGATTCCGCAACATATGGCCTGGGCGCGGGAGAGGCCGGATGGCGGACGCGGGTTTGGCTTTACCGGGGGGCACTTTCATTGGAACTGGGGCCACGATCAATTCCGCAAATTGGTCCTCAATGCCATC
>CAZPPD010001081.1:0-2022 GCA_964588185.1 uncultured Alcaligenaceae bacterium
GCGGCCGTCCGAGTTGGCCCGGTCGCTCCGGTCGGCCCAGTCATTCCCGTCGGCCCCGTAGGTCCGGTGGCTCCAGTGGGCCCGAGAGGCCCCGATAACCCTGTCGGCCCGGTCGGTCCTGTCGGCCCGGTCGGTCCTGTCGGCCCGGTTGCACCTTTGAGTCCCATCGAGCCCGATAAACCGGTTGGCCCTCTTGGTCCGGAAGGGCCAGTAGGTCCCGTTGGCCCGGTCGGTCCCGTTGGGCCCGTTGGTCCGGTTGGGCCCGTGGGTCCTGTAGGTCCTGAAGTAGACATAGTATTTACCTATTCTATTGAGCAGGTTAACGGATATAACCCAAATAATGAAGGGATAAATATTCCATTTCAAGTTAAAAATGGATAATTTGGGATATTTTTATAAATAATCATCCTTTTACTGGGTAGTATCCGACTAAAGGCATCTCATTTCCGGATTTTTCCAAGAATTGGGGATGAGTTGGCAACAATGATCGAAAATGAACCGGCTCGTCCGGAAGGTTGATACTTAGGTTCAGATTTGATTTTTCCGGTTTGGTTGAATAGTTCTCATTAGAGTCGGTAACCCGAAAAGGAAGGATTGCGATTTGTTTGACGTCATTCCATCCTTTATTTTTTGGACATTGCTTTAGAATTTCCCAATCCTCTATATCATCGTAAGTGTACCGGCAGTGATTACCGGAAACCATTTCCGGTCTCCATTTCCCTTCGAATTGAAAGGACACCACGGCTAGAAAGCCGGTTTTGCCGGTTTTGTTTTCACAAATAATCCCAAGACACTCATCTCCGGTTTTTCGCGGGCCTAGAAATGGGCAAAGGGCGTGATAACGTTTTCCCTCGTTCTCCACGGCAACGAAATTCCCGTTGTAGTAAACCGCAAAATCATCATCACAAAGGATTTCCACTTTGGTTTCCGTGATGGGAAGTTGTTGGAACATGTAATCTCGGAAATAAACCCGTTTCGGTTTTTCCCCGGCAGGCACGATCCAATAAGGATTCCCTTTTAGTTCAACAGCGGTTTCTTCTGATCTTGCCGCTGATTTCTCAATCTTCACGAACAGATTATTGGTGAGGGACAGTTTGCTGGTTTTTTCCGCAAACGGCATGGATTCCATGAAAATACCATAGTCGTGTTCGTAAATCGTGTTTCCGGTTATTTTCAGATCCAGCTTGTAGCGCGGACTAATATTTCGCGTTCGAAAAAGGAAGCCGTATTTGGCGTTGGCGAAGCGGTTGTTTCTGAACTTTAGATTGCGGAAAGGATTGGCAATTTGAACACAGGCCAACGCTTTCCCGGCGAAAATACAGTCTCGGATTTCGATGTTTTCATACATATGGTCCCGGTTATCCTTAAAGGTGATACCAGAGGTCCCAGATTCATCGGAATAAACTCGCACCTTCGATAAAACCAGGGGGACATCCTGACCGCTGCAGCCATTTAGGAGAATGGAAGATTCATTAAACCCCTGCAATTGGCAGTCACTAATAGTAAGTCCTGGGCTCTTGCCGCGAATCTCGATTCCATGATCCGCCTTTCCTTGGCCATCCAATTTGAACCCTTTGATTGTGAGGTGACGGATGTTAATCAGCCTTATCACTGGTTGGCTTTCCTCATCCTTTCCGGGCAGAGACCAGGGGAGCAGTCCGCCTTTACGGTTTTTGCCTTCAATCGTGATATCCGCGGGAATGTCCTCATCCAAATGGAGTTTTTCTTTGTGGGCCTCGTCTTCCACTAAGATGTGGAAACCCGGTTCCGCAAGATTCAACGCCTCTCGAATGGTGCGAACCCGGATACCTTTGTCTCCCGGAAAAGCAGTGACGATAATGGTTCCTTTGTTAATTTCGGGTGGGGACGGGAAAAATTCCTTAACCCAGAAAAAGGTTATTCCCCCAAAAACAGCAACCAAGATTAACGCCACGGCGAACAGGGCAGGTTTCGGGAGTTTTGGTGCAGAAGGGGGCGTTTGTGAAGGGGGATTCAACTCAGGGATTTCCCGAGGATGAAAAG
>CAZPPD010001082.1:0-2017 GCA_964588185.1 uncultured Alcaligenaceae bacterium
AAAGCAGACATGGGCAAGATCGCTTTGGGCGTCTCCCCGCAGAGACCGGACGTATTATATGCCTCTATCGAAATGGCCGGGAGGAATGGGGATTTTTACTACCAAGGAATAGGTGGTTTTTGGAGATGCACCAATGGCGGGGAATCCTGGAAGAAAATGAGTGACTACATGAGCGGCGGCACCGGGCCGCAGTACTACCAGGAAATCTGGCCGGACCCTCATCGTTTCGATGTCCTCTATCAAGCTGATGTGGAACTCCATCGCACCGAAGATGGCGGCAAAACCTGGAAGTCGGTCGAGAGTCCCAACAAACACGTCGATAATCACGCCGTGGTCTTTCACCCAACGGACAAGGACTTTATTCTGGTCGGTTGCGACGGAGGGTTGTACCGCTCCAATGATTACGCTAAGACCTGGCGTTTTTTTGCCAATCTGCCGCTGACCCAGTTCTACAAAGTGGATGTCGATTACGATGAGCCTTTTTACCACATAGTCGGGGGGACCCAGGACAACTCCACCCAATATGGACCCAGTCGAACCAAGAACGCGGTGGGTATCCGCAATAGTGACTGGCGGTTGCTCATTCGCGGAGATGGTCACGACTGTGCCATTGATCCCAAAAATCCCAACATCATTTATTGCGAATCTCAGCGAGGTTACTTGCGTCGCTTTGATCGCCGTACCGGCGAATCTATCGGCATTCGTCCCCAACCCGCACCCGGGGAGGAGGCTCTGCGTTTTAATTGGGATTCGCCAATTCTGATTAGCCCGCATTCGAACAAACGGCTTTTTTTTGGATCGAAGAAACTGCATCGCAGTGATGACCGCGGAGATTCGTGGCAGACCATTAGTCCGGATCTTTCACGCAATCTGGATCGCCTCAAGCTGAAGCTGATGGATCGGGTGTGGAGCATCGACGCCATTTGGGATCTGTTTGCCATGTCTGCCTATGGAAACATTACTTCGATTGCTGAGTCGCCAAAGAAGGAAGGGCTAATCTATGTCGGCACGGACGATGGTTTAATTCAGATTACCGAGGATGGCGGTAAGAATTGGCAAAAGCTGGATAAAATTCCTGGGGTTCCCAAGTTTGCCTTCGTAAATGACCTCAAGGCGGATCTGCATGATGTTAACACGGTCTATGCAGTTTTGGACAATCATAAAACCGGCGACTTCAAAGCTTATGTTTGTAAAAGCATAGACCGGGGCAAGACCTGGAAATCCATCGCCGGTGACTTGCCGGAACGCCATATCGTCTGGCGAATTATCCAAGATCATGTCAACAAGGAACTTCTGTTCCTGGGCACGGAGTTCGGAATTTTCTTCACGGCCAATGGCGGCAAGAACTGGATCAAAGTCAACGGCACCCCCGTGATTCCCTTCCGCGATTTGGAAATCCAACGCCGGGAGAATGACCTGGTTGGTGCTTCCTTTGGTCGAAGTTTCTTCGTGTTTGATGACTACACGCCTTTGCGGACAGTAAGTGAGGAACTTCTAACCCAAGAAGAGTTTGTTTTGTTCCCGGTGCGAAAAGCTCGGTTGTATATCGAAGACCGGCCACTCGGAAGTCCCAGTAACGTTGGGTCGCAAGGAGATTCCTACTACACTGCCGATAATCCACCTTTTGGAGCCGTGTTTACCTACTATCTCCGAAATGGTTACAAATCCCGAAAGCAGAAACGCCGGGAAAAGGAGAAAAAAATCCGCAAAGCGAAGGGCGACAATCCTTATCCCGGCTTCGAGGCCTTGGCCAAGGAAGAACGGGAAGAGAAACCTACCGTTGTTTTCACCGTAAAAGATGCGAACGGAAATGTTATCAGCCGCATCAAAGGCCCCGCCGAAGAGGGTTTTCATCGAGTTGCCTGGAATCTGCGCTACAGTGGCTTTTTCAGTAAATCCCTTTCCAGCTTTCAAACCGGTTCGCTCTCTGGACCTTTAGCTCTTCCAGGAACTTACACGGTTGAGGCCAGTAAACACATTGATGATAAGGCGACTCCGATTGGCAAAGCCGTTACCT
>CAZPPD010001083.1:0-2006 GCA_964588185.1 uncultured Alcaligenaceae bacterium
GGCGAAATGTTTTGTTAACAACGGTGAGGTGCTGGGGATTTCTCCCCTGCATATGGAATACTACATCAAAATCGCCCGGCGTGCTTTGAACACGGCGATTGTCACCGATGGACCTCCTCCGGTTTATCACTATCACTTTGATTTTGGCACCGACCGCCGTGGGTTCAAGCTACTTCCCAAGAAACTGCCGCCGACCTTTCAAGACGCTCCCGATGCCTTGAAGTCGGAAACCGAGGAGCGAAATTGGCTTCCTTTTGGCGGCATTCGCCGGGATGAAATTGGTCACGGGGAAGGATGGATTGACGTCTACCCTTGCCAACGGCCTCAGGTAAACCACGGTGTTCGCAGTCAACGGGGACCGCACGCGATGTTCCAGATCTGGATGCGCAAATATCCAAAGCGCGGAAGGATGCGGATTCGCGTGAAAGCGGCGTCCATGGCACCGGAGGGCAAACCCGACCCCCATCTCGCCGTTTGTATCGCTCGCAAAGCCGGCAACGGCATCGAATTCAAACAGGTCGGACCTGCAGTCATTGTGGATGCTTCACCGAAGTCTCCCAAGGTATATGAGTTCTTTGGTCAACTGGAAAATATGCCGATCGCTCCGGATGACAGCGATGTCACCGCAGTTGGGCGCGGCAACGAGACTATCCTGGGCCTGTGGAATAAGTATGACCGCGCTCCCGATGAAAAGGAAAAAAAGCCGCAGCCACACCTGCGAATCTTTTCGGTGGAGTTCGAAGGACCTTGGTATGAGCAATGGCCTCCCGCCTATCACAATCAGCTCCTCAAAGCCGAAAAGGCAAAGACGGAAAAAGACATAGCCCGAACGATTATTAGCAACTTTTTGCTTCGGGCTTGGCGCCGACCCCCTCACAAAAACGACGTTGACCGCCTGGTTAGTCGCTGGCAAGAACTACGCCCGGGATGCAAGTCCTTCTCCGCGAGTATGCAAAAGGTGCTGCTGATCCCGCTGGTGGCACCGCACTTCTTGCTGTTGCCTCAACAAGCCGAAGGAAACAAGTCCGATGTGCCTTTGGATAACTACGAACTTGCCTCTCGCCTATCTTACTTCCTGTGGAGCAGCATGCCGGACCAACGCTTGCTGGAGTTGGCCGATTCCGGTGAGTTGCAAGAGGAGCAATTGCTTCGCCGGGAAGTTCGGCGGATGGTTCAGGACAAGAAGACCTGGCGAATGATCAAGGCGTTCACGCATCAATGGTTGAACCTTCGCAGATTGGATGATGTGCGCATACAAAGAACCAATGGCTTTACGGTAGGCATGAAACAGGCGATGCGTCAGGAGACCGAGCATTTTCTCGGCGAGGTGCTGCTTCGGGACCTGAGCGCGTTGAACATTATTGACTCCGATTTTTTGATGCTCAACCACTATCTGGCGGGTTTCTACGGAATCGAAGGTGTTCATCATCCCGATTTCCGGGCAGTAAAGATCAACCCAAAAGTAAAACGCGGCGGATTGTTCGGCCAGGGGAGTATCCTGGTTGCCGGTTCCAACGGCATGGAATCCCATCCGGTCAAACGGGGAGTGTGGCTGTTGAAGCAGCTTCTGGATGACCCACCTCCACCTCCTCCGCCTAATGTGCCGGAGTTGGATGAGAATGACAGCCGCGAGTTTCGGCGCTCGTCGTTCAAGAAGAAGCTGGAGATCCATCGCGACAAGGTCGCCTGTAATAGTTGTCATCGCAAGATTGATCCCTGGGGGATTGCCCTGGAAGGCTACGATTTCGTAGGCAGATGGCACAGCAAGCGGGACCGCGAAAGCCGCCGCATCGATGATCTGGCAAAACTTCCCGATGGCACTGAGATCAATGGTGTCGAGGGACTGAAAAAATATCTTTTGGAAAAAAAGCGGCATCAGTTTGCTCGCGCCCTTGTCAAAATGTGGTTGACCTATGCCCTCAATCGCTCCTTGACGTTTGCCGACGAGAAGATGATCAGCGATCATACCGCGAATTTCGAACAAAATAATTACCGCCTCCAAGCTC
>CAZPPD010001084.1:0-2003 GCA_964588185.1 uncultured Alcaligenaceae bacterium
GCTTGAGATTTTTACTATGATAATGTTTGAGAGCGGTTCTCAAGCTGGTGTGGAAGAAAAGGGGTCAGGTGTGTCAGGTATCTTTTGTGCAAAGCACCCGAAGGGCTGTTCCAGCAAAAAAAGATTTGAACCTATTTGCCACACCAGGTCGAGAATCGCTTCAAAAGGGGGAATCGGTTTATTGATTGTCATGTCCCTTGGAAAATCGAAATAAATGACCAAACGTTCGCTCGCCCGGGAAGTTGCCTTTCAATTATTGTGTCAATACGATGTCAATCCGTCGGTAGACGCAAAACATGTCGACGATTTTATGCGTGAGAAACTCCGGCGGGAGGAAAGCTATTCCTTTTCTCGCAAATTGTACGAAGGAGTTTTAGCCAACCGCGAAAAAATCGATCACCTCATCTCCGAAGCCGCTGAAAATTGGCGATTAAGCCGAATGTTGATAGTGGACCGCAATATTCTACGCCTTGGCGGGTACGAGTTGATGTGTACTCCGGAAACCCCTCCGGCAGTTGTTGTGAACGAGGCAATTGAACTGGCCAAACGCTTTGGTTCGGACGATTCCTACTCCTTCATCAATGGGGTGTTGGACAAAATCAACAAAACGATTTCGGAATAAAATCCCCCGCGCACAGGCTAAAGTTGGCAGAACAAACTGTCAAACGAGAAGATTGGATTTTGAGGGGACCATTTTTCCGGTCATCAGAAAGAAGAAAGGGTGCGGGAAAGGAGTGTTTTATGGTTGCCCCGTAGTGCCAATTTCAACCTATCACCGATTCATCTCTGCCTAGTAAGGCCAATCATGCCCTTTGACATGAAATGACTACCATTGGCAGTATTTTCTCCGTCAGCAAACGGGTTTTGCGGTTACTTCGATAGGGGCTGTCGAGAATACTAGAAGGTTACTCCGGATCCGGCGGCCCAAAAAGATTCATTACATCCCAGGATGATACATCCACAAATTGGCAGCCTACTCGATACAGATCTTCTTTAAACCGGCAGTAGCGGACCTCCCCCAATATCCATGGCTCCTTGCCCTCGGCTCCCACAAGTCGAATATAAACTCGAGTGCCTACCGGCAATTCCAGCGGCGTTTCCAATCCTAATCCTCCAAGCGACCGGTCCAATATCTTGCCCTGCCCCAATTCTTTGCCGGTCAATGGATCGGCGATTGTTACGGTCAGGGCATTTCCGGGTTCGCGGGGAGAAGTCCGCCGTTCGGTCCCATCCCAGAAATCCAAAAGAGAATCGTGTTGAGTTGGCTCCGCTTTCTTCTTTCTTTTCAAGAAATGGCGAAACAACAGAATACCCCCAAACACCATCACCGCACCTCCGAGGATAAAAAGACCCCATGGCACCAAAACGGTGCGTACGCTGACCATCATGGTTCATTCTCACAACGCAATTGAATAAGGGGAGGGGGACGGGAAAGGGGATTCAATTACTCTTAAGTTAACGAAAACCCAAAATGACTGCAATCAAATATTCGAAAAGGCTAAATGCTTTTTTGTGGTTCGAGGACTAGATACAAATTAATATTGTTGTTTAACCAAAACAAACCACATTCTTATCTTAGGACAAAAAAATGGCCATCGGGGATCAATCCTGCAACAATTATGGCCCGCCAATACTTTCCCGTAGAGAAATGCTTCGGCGAGCAGGAATGGGTTTCGGCAGTTTGGCTTTGGCTTCTCTGCTATTGGAGGACGGATTGCTGGAATCCACCGCTTCCCAGGACAATGGTCCTTTGCTTCGGCCCACGGGCCCAGCCAAGAGTATGATCTTTCTCTTCATGGGAGGTGGGCCAAGTCAAATTGATACCTGGGACCCTAAACCTTTGGTGCACCAGCTCAATGGCCGAAATGTGCCGGAATCGATCGCTCGGGGTGTCCCGCGGATTGCTCGCTCACCGCTGGTTAATCTGTATGACTCTCCTAATAAGTTTCACCGCTAGGGACAATCGGGGATTTCGGTTTCGGAGCGGTTTTCTCATGTCGGCA
>CAZPPD010001085.1:0-2001 GCA_964588185.1 uncultured Alcaligenaceae bacterium
AAAAATAAGCGAATCTTTTAGAATAATAATCTAAGTGTTGCGGAGAGAATTGCCTTCTAATTTCTTAGCATTTTTCCTTTTTTGGGAACATTTTAAGCGATGCTCTGATTGGTGGGTTTAGACATCATTTATCCCGTTGCAAGGTGCCTGGGGGGCATGGTGTTTGGGTATTTAAAATAGATTTCGGAGATCAAACCTCACGGAGGATTTTTGCTCAAGGACGGGACAACGGAAATGACCGAATTCCCGGTGGGCGGCCTGTAGTTGGATTCTGTCTTCCTTGAGGTAGCTGCTGGACAATGGATTGAGTGTAGGCAAAGGTGAAGAACCCGTGCTTGGTCTTGGGACTTTCCAGGGAGTATTCGGTACCCAAGGAAGAACTCATGACGATTACGCCGTAGTCTTCAGTCACTAGGTCGCGGACAAGGTCGTCGGCGGTTGCCAATAGTTTCTGCGAGGCTACTTCTCCGGAATGGCAGGCATCCAGCATGGCGATCAGCCGGCCGGGCATGGATTCCAAGGATTTCTTCAAGAGACTGCCTGAAATGCAGGTCCCGGAAAGGTTGAGTGTCTTTGCATCCACCGGTAGCAGATAAAATGACCATTGCGGTCTTTGCCGCCGTGGCCGGCGAAAAAGATGACGGCCACGTCTTTGGCTGTCATTTTTTCTTTCAGCCATTCAAGCCCATCAAGAAATCCTTGCCGAGTTGCTTGCTTGTCGGTGAGTTTTTTCACTTCGACCTTGCGAAACACCTCCTTGGAGGTCTCCCGAAAAACTTCGGCGACAGCGTCGGCATCGGCTGCGGCATATTTGAGCCGCAACCTTCCCGGATAGGCGGAAACACCTATCGACAGAACGTATAGATTCGGCAGTTCATCCGGATTGCCGCCTTTGCGATCGATAACTACCTCTCGCGAGACGGCTTTGCTGACTGTGCTTTCCACTTGAACGGCAATTTCATGCTTGCCGGGATACAGGTCGACATCCCAAGAGGCAAGTTGCTCGCCTAGTTTTCCTTCATCAAATCGGCGCATTCCTTTGGCACCTCGGTAGGGCCGGCCATCTACCAAGAGACGCATGGCAGTTTGTGCCACTACTCTGCTCGGAAAAGGTGTTGGCTATCTGCTTGAAAGGTTCCAAGGCCCCTCCCGTGGTAGCTAAAGCTTCCGGTCTCGGAGGTCCGGCAAAGCAAATTTCCATTGGAATGAAATCCAAGGAACTTTTTACCCTTCTCAAAGGGCAGCGTGCCGACTGGCTGCAGCGGTATATCGCCGATACAAAGGTGGGCTACCGGTTTTTCCGAAGGTTGGGTCTGGCGGTGCACATCGAAGGCGACCGAGTAGAAGAATTGGCAGTCGCGCAAATTCCTTATCAGAAACTTCCTAAAAACTAATAGGAATGTGCAACCACGCTAAACAATTGGTTACTTTTGGGTCCGTAAAACAAACTATTGCGGTCTGAGAAAGATGGTGGCGCTATATAACTAAATAAACGTGTACGTGTCGAGCAAAACCATCATGACTTACCCAACCAGAAATCTTCAGGTAGTGGTAACAACGGTGTGGGCATTATCGCTAGGATTAAGCCAAGCAATGAGAGCAAAAGTATCGACAAAAACCTTCATCGTTTGGGTTCCAAGCCGATAGTGTTTGTGCTGTTCTGCCAGATCCTCCAGAAGGTCAGACACCGCACTTTTGAATTTTGCGAACCATTCACCGAAGGTTTTGGGATCTTGCTCCGGGGTCGGGCTTATTCGCACCCGAGTTCCCTCGGGGAGACTGATGGGTCGTCTAGCACGATTACGCCATTTTGAACTATACCTTCTGTTTCCATCTTACTCTCCAAAAATCAATCGTAGATGGGGGGAGGTGGATAGCCACCTCTAAACCTGTGCCGTCAGCATTTGCGGCTGGCTTCCTTCCGGGAGCCAGAAGGGTTTCTTAGCGATGGCCTCATTAATAATTAGGACAACTTCCTCATCGGTAGGGTATGGTGATTTG
>CAZPPD010001086.1:0-2000 GCA_964588185.1 uncultured Alcaligenaceae bacterium
AGCTTAGGTTGTATTCGGCGGTTATATCTATGTCTATCTCTTCGCTGAGGTAATTGATGAGCTGGGTTTGTTCCGGTGTGTGGGGCAGGAGATAGTAATAAATGGTGGGCATCAACAATCCGGCACAGGCAAGAAATAATAAGGTGGCTCCCATGCCCGCTGCAGTGCGGTTGAAGGTTTGTTTTTTGCGGGACAAACCCCCGATCAAAATAGCCAGCCCTAACACCAACAGCACATTGCCCATAATGGATCCGGTAATGGAGGCTTTTACCAATTCCAGTGTTTTTAACCGGTCCGGCTCGGCCGGGTGAGCATTGGCTTGGAAGAGTAACATCAAGGCAATAATCAGTTCTGCAGCATTTCCCAGGGTCGCATTCAATAAGCCGCCGATACCGGCCCCCATGGTCTCAGCTAAATTCTCCGTTGCCCGCCCCATTAATCCAGCCAAAGGTATGATGGCCACGCAAGATGCGATAAAGATCCATAAATCATCTACACTCATCAACCACAAAATCCCTGCCATCGGGAAAGCCACTAAGAGGAAATACAAGGGTTCAATATTGAAAGGCAGAAAACTGGATGTTTGTTCGTTTTTTGGGGAGGACTGATTGGTCATAAATAACCTTTCCGAGGTATAGTGTTCTGATGAAATAATTATCTGCTTTGTTGGAAAATAAATCTGACAGGATAATCAAACCACCTCTTTTTCCACTGTTTTCTTGGCAGTGAGCCAGTTCACAGAGCAAATCTTCCATTTTCCCGATAGGAAAAGCAACGAAAACCGAATGGGGAAATTAATGTTATATCCATTTAAATTACCTGGAAGTATTTACGGCATTGTAGGAATAATTGTTTTGATAGGTGTTTGGTGGTTGTGGCCGATTATTCCGAAAGGGGAGATTTGTTTTAACCCCAAATCTGAAAAACAGAGAGTGGAAGCAAAAAAAAAAGCTTTCCTAAACCATGTAAAACCCCCTGTTCACTATCACCTCATTCCTCGAATCTGGGACAATACTCCTGGTGAGTTTTCTCTTCGTTAGTTCCTTCCAGTAATTTCTCACTTTTCTTTTTTTCTCCCTTAAATGTTGCTCAAGATATACTTGTGTTATAGGATATGGAGTTAAGCCTATGAATACTCCTTTCAAAGTGTGGTTCTGTATATGCCTCCGGAACTGGTAGCGCTGACAGAAGGGCCTAGTATTTTGCTGGATAAACCAATCCTTCTGCTGGGCAGACACCAGGAATGTGACATCCAACTCAATTCGCGAAAGGTGTCTCGACGCCATTGTTGTATAGCTCAGGTGAATGATTACCTGGTAATCCGCGATCTTGGCAGCACCAACGGGATTTGTATCAACGGTGAAAAAGTACTGGAAGGAAAATTAAACAATGGCGATAAGTTGACCATTGGTAATTTTCATTTCCAAGTGAAATGGACTTCGAACTGTAATAAAGCGGTCGCCGAAGGAAATAGTTCCCAAGAAGAAGAAGAGGAAGAGATGCATACCGCCTCGTCCGATGAAGAAGAGATGGGATTGGATTCATCCGAAAATCCAATTCCATTGGAAGAACCCTCTTCTTCCGCCCAATTTCAAATCCAAACCTCCGAGCCGGCAAATTCTCCTTCGAATAAATCCGGAAGCAGTTCCGATAATCGGATGGTGGACCAACCGCCCTCTTTAATTCTTCCCGATAACCTGGACTTGGCACCCTCCAGCGAAAATCTTTCCGACAGCAAACAGTGATCCAAATCGCAAAGGCAACAAGAACCTCACATCCGATTGTTTTTGGCAAATCATTCATCTCAAGCGAAGATCTAATCCATTGTCTGGACAAAATAGTTAACCTATAATTGGAATGCTGGGGATATTTATCTTCGCCACCCATTCATCTTCCCCTTCGCTGGAAGTCGGAACAACTTCCAATTCATCCTTGCAGGCCATGTCTCATTAAAAGGATCTCCCCACCGAAAATAAACGGATGGCTGGATTTGGGTTTCG
>CAZPPD010001087.1:0-1995 GCA_964588185.1 uncultured Alcaligenaceae bacterium
AAAATGATCCCGCAAATCCTAACAAACCTGGAGGAAAGGGAAAACCCAAATAACAAATCGCTTAACGTATCCCCAATAATCCAGCAACCAAGAATTCCGCAGCACCTGAAGCAGAGAAATTAGATGCAAACCAATAATCCCGGAAACCCTTCCAATTCCAATCTGATCCTTGTCGAAGGCACGGTGGAAGCGGTAGTGGAAGCAAACGATAGTTCGAAATCTCCTCCAACTCGCCCGGAAAAAGGGACTTCCTTTGGAGTGCAACTCTATTCGGTCTTAATCCCTTTCTCTATTTTTGTATCAATCGTTTTGGTGACGCTTTTTGTTGCTCCCATGTTACTAGCGCGGTGGCGACTGTTAGAAGCAGAAGCCGAAGCTCAGGCCATTTATTTGAAACGCCGAGCGGAACTGAAGGCAGAAGCCGAAGCTGCCGACGAACGACTAAATCTCCTCGACAAGCGAAGTCACCTTATTTCCTTAGGATTCAGGGAAGTGGTTCGGAAGGTAATTCCTCAAGTGGTTAACGTCACCACCTTACGGGAATTTGATAAAGGCGGCGTGGACCTCTTTGGCAATTTGCCGACTATTCAAGATCCGAAAACGAAGCAAAATTACTTATCCGCCGGTGTTGGGTCGGGGTTAATAGTCCAGCCCGGATATATTCTGACTAACCATCATGTGATCAATGGGGGAGATCGCTTCCGGGTGACCTTCGCCAGTGGCCAACATCTTAGTATTGATAAAGAGCAAATTTCATCGGATCCCTTAACCGATCTCGCGGTCATTCGCCTACCTCAGGATGTCTCGTCAGAAATAAAAGAGGACTACAATTTTCCTGCGGATTTTGCGGACAGCGACAAGGTTCAACGTGGTGATTTAGTTTTGGCTATCGGTTCCCCTCTGGGACTGAAGCACACAGTTACCCATGGGGTAATCAGTGCCAAGGGCCGTTTGATTCGTATGCTGGAAATGGTGGAGTTATTACAAACCGACGCCCCGATAAATCCGGGAAATTCCGGGGGACCTTTGTTCGACCAATACGGCCGTGTGGTTGGAATTAATGTGGCAATCGCCAGTGATACCGGCGGCAGCCAGGGAATCGGCTTTGTCATTCCCAGCAACGTTGCGAAGTCCATCTTCCACAAACTGGCTACCAAAGGCGAAGTGGTTCGGGGTTTTATTGGCGTTGCTATGGAAAAGGTCCCCCAGCAAGTTGCCAAAGAAGAAGGACTCGGTGGCCTCGGCGGCATACTCATTCTTCAAGTTGTTCCCAACTTTCCGGCACATAAAGCGGGTATGAAGGATGGGGATATCATTCTTAAAATGAATGGACAGCCGCTTCGACCCACCGAACCGATGCGCCATTTTCGCAAGCTTATCCTGGAAACTGAGGTGGGCTCCCGCGTTCCCATTGAAATCCAGCGCAATGGTGAGCGACAGACTTTGATAGTAGAAATAACCCGCAGACCTAAAAAGCTCCCCTAAGTTAAACTTCCATGGTGTCCCATATGCCCGTTCTCGATTCCTTTCGTTTGAAT
This sequence comes from uncultured Alcaligenaceae bacterium, assembly GCA_964588185.1. Classification (GTDB taxonomy): domain Bacteria; phylum Planctomycetota; class Planctomycetia; order Gemmatales; family Gemmataceae; genus CAZPPD01. The sequence goes on from CAZPPD010001087.1 coordinate 1,539, forward strand.
GGTAAGAAGGCTCTGATTACCGGCGGAAGCAAAGGGCTAGGACTTGCAATGGCCCGCTCCTTGGCTGAAGCAGGAGCAAATCTGGTTATTGTCAGCCGCGACCCGCAAAATCTTCACCGAGCGAAAGAAGAGTTAGCTCCTACCGGACAAACGATAGAAGTTCTACCCGCCGATCTCTTCCATCCCCAAGGTGTGGAATCAATGTGCACGGAAGTTTTAGCCAACCATGGCCCCATTCACATTCTAGTGAACAATGTAGGAGGACGGCGGGAAAACATCCCAGTGCTGGAACAATCTTTAGAAGACTGGCAGAGACTGGTGGACCTGAATTTAACTAGTGCCTTTATCTGCAGCAAACGGATTGGCGAGCCCATGGTTGAGCGACGGGCGGGAAGGATTATCAACATTGGATCCATTTGCGGATTAATTGCTACCAAGGGAATCCATGGGCGTCATT
>CAZPPD010001088.1:0-1989 GCA_964588185.1 uncultured Alcaligenaceae bacterium
GGGCAAGCAACCACCACTGGCCAAGCTTCGGTAGTGTTGCTGCCGATTCCGAGATTGAATTCTATTTTGCTGGCGGCACCGACCGCTCGTGTCGCAGACATAAAGAAAGAAATCTCCCGCTTGGATGTTCCTTACACAAAACAAGCGCAAGCAACCCCGTTTCCGCTAAAAAATGCCGCCGCGGCACGAGTAGCCAGCTTGATTAGCGGCTTCTACGCCCAGCGGTTTCCCAACGAGGCGACGGAGGAAAATCAAATCCGAATCACCTCCGATGACAAAACCAACACAGTATTTGTACAAGCGGCCCCGGCCGACATGGCGGAAATTCGCAACCTCATTTGGCGGTTGGATAACACCGTTTCCAAAGCGGTTAACCAGCTAAAAATCATCCCGGTAAACAATGCTTTGGCGGAAGAATTAGCGGTCTTGATCTCCCAGGCTATCTCCGACCAAGTAGCTACCCCTAGCGGAACCGCAGCGGGAGTATTCCCCACTCAGCCGGGCGGGGGTACCCCTCGAGGCCTTGGTCAAGCGGGACCTCCGGGTGGTGTCCTTAGTGCTTTGGGTGCTCAGGGGGGGACGACAGGAACAGCCGGGACGGCGGGAACCACAACCAAGGTTAGCTCGCTCCGCTTTTTCAGCCATGCCAAGAAGAAAACCCTGCAGTCAGGGCTGTTGGATGATATCCGGATCACGGCCGATCCCCGGTCCAACAGTCTGATTATCTCTGCTCCGGAAAAAACCATGAACCTCTTGGAGGCATTGATCAAGGACTTGGATACTCCGCCTGCAGCACGGTCGGAAATCAATATTTTCACGTTGGAAAAAGCAGATGCAGCAGCAGTAACCATCTTGTTGCAGCAATTATTCCTGGGAACTTCCGGTGGGATTCCCGGTCAGACCGGTACAGTTCCCGTGCAACCCGGCGCCGGAGTTCCGGGGGTCGGGCTTGGTGGCCGGCCTTTGCAATTGTCGGTTGGGGGCCAGACTCCGCAGGGAGCTCCGCTAATCGATTTGCGGATTACTCTGGACGAACGCACCAACAGCATTATTGTTGCCGGCAGTCAAAACGATCTGGATGTGATTGAAGCTATCATCAGCCGTTTGGAAGATAGCGAAGTCCAATCCCGGCGAAATGAAGTTTATCGATTGAAGAACGCCATTGCTGCGGACGTGGCGGCGGCGCTTAACGATTTCCTGGTTCGGTCCCTGACAGTTTATGCTGCGGGCAACCAGCTGACTCCGTTCCAGCAAATTCAACGTGAGGTGGTGATCGTACCCGAGCCCATCAGCAACACTTTGTTGGTAAGTGCGACTCCAAAGTATTTTGGCGACATCATCAATCTGATCATTCAACTGGACCAACTGCCGCCTCAGGTTTTGATCCAGGCTTTGATCGCCGAAGTTACGCTTAATGACACCGATGAATTTGGAGTGGAGTTGGGTTTCCAGAGTCCAATTCTATTTGATCGTAGTGTGATACCGGGCGGAGCGGTGGTTAATAACATTACTACTTCTGCGGTTCCCGGTTTTAATTTCAATACCACCGCACCCCTTTCCAGTGCCACCCTTGCCGCTCCGGGTCGAGTTGGTCTTCAAGGACTCGGGAACTTTGGCACCGGAAGAATATCTCCCAACTCCGCAGTTGGCGGTTTTATATTCTCTGCTGCCAGCGACAGCGTGAACATCCTGGTGCGTGCGTTACGGACACAGGGCCGCTTGGATATTCTCAGCCGCCCTCAAGTGATGACAGCGGATAACCAGGCTGCTCGGATTTTGGTGGGCCAAAGTTTTCCCTTCATTGTGAACTCCATTGTCTCCACGGCAGTGACCGGTGTTCCAACAGTAACCAACTCAATTAACTATCGGGACATAGGGGTCTAGCTTTTTGATACTCCAAAGTTCAACCCGGATGGAACGGTCATCATGCGTGTTGTGCCTTCGGTTTCTTCGTCGTAGATTTGTATGACTGGGTCGCCGATGAGGCGG
>CAZPPD010001089.1:0-1988 GCA_964588185.1 uncultured Alcaligenaceae bacterium
CATTTTTTCCAACGGGTTTTCCTGTTTTTGTAATTGCTTGGATAACTCCCGATTAGTGTAAATCATGTAGCCCAGAAACACCGTGGTGGTAATGGAATAAGGGATCAGGAAAATCAGCAACAACGGAGTCAGAAGGCTTGGTTTCGTGGCTTTACGAGCAGCCTGACGCATTTGTTCGGTAATGGCTTCCTGAGAAACTTCCTGGTCATTAGCCGCTTCGGAATGTTCCTCCGACCACTCGGCGGTTACCGTCGGTTCCTGCTCGGAGATCCCAGCCATTTTTTCCGCACCAGTATCCTGGTCATAATGACCTTGTTGCGGCACATGATCAGCGGGTGCGGCATCCTCGGGAGTTTCTTCCTCGAAAGAAATTTTTGGTTCCGGTGGACCACCAAAAACATCATCGCTGGTATCCTCGGGAGGACCGAAAATACTCTCTTCCTCGGATTTGGAAGGTGCTTCAAAGGTGGTTTCGAAGGCTGAGTTCTGATTTACCGGAACATTTGGATCTTCGCTGGTTGGCAAACCATCTTTTGCTCCAGAGGTAGTTTCAGGGGGTGAGCCATTACCGGCAGAAAGAGAGGACTCCGATTCTTGGGGAGGGGGAGCCTGAATCACCTTGCTGCACAAAGGACACTGCAGACGGTGCCCGAGATCCTCTTTAAGTACCGCAATTAATTTCTGGCATTCCGGACAGGGAAAGTTCACGGTTTCCATGAACACACCTTCTTAATTAAAAAGTATTTCAAAGATCATTTGGATTTTAAAGCACATTGGCGATCACGTCCAACCACATCCTGGTTTTCGCCAGCCGTAGCAACCAGAAAGCTACGGAATATTCAGGATTATAGGAGTGCCGACTTTCACTTTAAGCTCCCGGGCAGCATTGCCATGGTTAACGGCAATTTCGACGGTATTCATACTCGAAAATAGCACAGTAGGTTCGCCCGGCGGAGACTCCGAGTAGGTTCGGGAAAAATTCCGAATCTGAAAATGATCCAAATATGTAACTATTGATTTCTTATCCCAATGCTCCAAGGCCTCCTTGGGGATGTTGGAAAGTAGATTCCCGAATGGATCAATAAATACTACCTCTCCCTGAATGCGTTTTTCGGATATTTCCGGTTTGGAAAATTCCAAAGAGGTCCAGTTATTGGTTGGAGGCCCCAGCAATTCGGGATTCAGTCCCCGGCTGAGGTGCCCTGCGGCCGGGGCGAAGATATCCCGCCCGTGAAAGGTGGAACTGACGGTTGGTCTCCAGTAATTTGCTTCGTTTAATTGAATGACTCTGGCGGGTTTAAGATCCGGTTCCAAAAGAAAGGTCCAACAGCCATTGTCCGGAACCAAGAACTTTTGGTTATTAAGTTCCACATACAAGATCTCCCGCCGGCTGCCGACTCCCGGATCTACCACAACGACATGCAAACTTCCCGGTGGATAGTAAAATACCGAAGCCGCTAAAAAATACCCGGTAAATCGCAAATTTTGCGGGGGGACGTCGTGGGTAAGGTCCACAATCGTGGCGGAAGGATGAATACTGAGAACCACTCCTTTCATCGCCGCTACATAACTGGAACCGGCCCCAAAATCTGTAGTTAATGTTAGGATCATTGGTTATCTGCAATTAATATTTGAAAGCCATTAGGATTCTTATCGATAAATCATCCTGGTAATGAATTTTTCAGATAGCGAACAAGTCTTTTGATTCGTGGCGGTCTAGATTTTATCGGGAATTGGGTTAAACTAAATGGTTATTAAATCTCCTGGTTTCATTCTGGTCTTATGGAATAGATATATGAAAAAAACTCCTTTGATTACTTTATTATCTTACGGAACTTTTTTGCTTTGGATAATATTTTTCTGGACCATCGGTAGTTCCATTCAAGCTCAGGAAAAGTCGCCTTTGGACCAAAAGGAATGGTGGATAGGGCTTGTTTGGGCTTCTATCGGCCGGGCGAATATGGGGGGTCGAATCACTGCGATTGCGG
>CAZPPD010001090.1:0-1987 GCA_964588185.1 uncultured Alcaligenaceae bacterium
TCGGGAAAACCAAAAAGCTTTTTGGTATGCCATTCGGCGGCCGGCCAATGCGGAGAATGACCACGGCACCAATGTCTATTTGGTAATGGTGGATGAGGATTTTAACCCGCACCATCCGGCCGAAGCGGCCATCAATATTCGATTGACTTGCAGCAACCGCGATTACCCGTCGCGATTTCTACGGGATGGTCATCCCCTGTTTATTCCGGGTCCCAAGAAAATTCCCAATCTGCAAATCCAATTGCTGGGGGCACCCTCTGCTTCCTACCGGCCGGATTTGCACCGGGCAGGGCATTGGCGGTGGATTGCGCAAAGTGGTTTAAACCATGTCCCTCTATCGGACCCAAGTGAAGGACGTGCCGCATTGCAGGAAATCATGCGCTTATGCAATTTCTCCGATCCGGAAAAAGGGCAGAGCCAACAAGCGGCAGTGATCCACCAAATGATCAAAGGCATCACCGGCTTGCACAGCCGCAGGGTCACCACGCGGGCCCGCAGCGGAAAGCGGATGGGGATTTGCCGCGGGATCGAATTTACCTTGTAGCTTGAACAGTAAAATTATGTCGGTACCGTGGCGTTTTTGTTTGCTTCGGTCTTGGAGCGGTTTTTGGGATTATATGCGGGTCTGAATTCATTCAGCCAACTCGTCGCTAAGATTGATCAGGGAAAGGGAATGCTAAAACGATGGCCACCGCGAGCCGCCAACCGTCAACTTCGTTAACCGGGGTCGCGAAACATCTGGTCGACGAAGGTTATGGTTTTGACTTCTTCCAAGCTGTCCGTCTGTTGGAAAAGATCTTGCCGGATCATCAAGCGGTGGGCCACGCTGCCCCTCCGGCCCAAGAGGTTGCCCGTTTCCGTTCCCGGCTTTCCTTGGAATTTCCGCCAAGTACTATCTACGAAGTGCGCCAACCCAACGAACGCATGCCCATTCCCACTATGGTCGTCACCTTCATGGGCATGTTTGGTATCACGGGGGTTTTACCGAGAATCTACACCGAACGTTTGATGACGCAAGAACGGGATTCCCGCCATCCCGAACGATTTGCCTTGCGGGAATGGTTGGATCTGTTCAATCACCGCTTTATTTCCTTGTTCTTTCGGGCTTGGGAAAAATATCGGTTTTATATTCCTTACGAACGGCGGGAATATGCACTGCGAGATCCGGATGCTTTCACGCAAACAATGTTCAGCCTCATTGGCATGGGGTTTCCCTCCCTTCGAAATCGGTTGCGAATCTCCGTTCCGGAAACCAAGGACTTTCGGCGGGTAGAGAAGGTACTGGGGCGATTAGACGATTTGGCTTTGCTTCGCTTTGGCGGTTTTTTTGCCCATCGGCCGCGGAATGCGGTTTCTCTGCAAACCATGTTGGCGGCTTTTTTGAAAACCCCGGTAGAAGTACTGCAATTCCAAGGGCAATGGTTGCAGCTGGATGACAAGGCGATGTCAAGGATGGGGGACTCGGACCAGAATAATTCCATGGGAATCAATGCCATGATCGGCGATCGAGTGTGGGACATTCAGAGTAAGATCACCATTCGCCTTGGGCCGTTATCCTTCGAGCGGTTTATGGATTTGCTTCCGGATAAAACTCCTGTCCCCGAGATGAAAACCATATTCCTGGTAGCTCACCTGGTTCGTTTATATGTTGGATTGGAACTGGATGTGGACCTGCAATTGATATTAAAAGCCGGCGAGATACCCGCTTGCCGAATGGGCGGAGGACCTAGTCCCATGGCGGCCCGCATTGGCTGGAATACCTGGTCGTGCAGCCAGCCCCGTACACAAGACGGCGATGAACCGGTCTTCCCGGTTGAGGAAAGAGTTTGGGTGGGCGAAGGGATCCAAGTGATGGTACCGGGGAGGAATTAACAACAGCCTTCCCAGGGTGCGCCGCATTCGCGGCGACCCTGGGCTTTGTTGGATAACGGCTTTGCCGTAAAATCCCAGCTTTCTTATGTGAAAAAGCACTAGTTAAACTCTCTGC
>CAZPPD010001091.1:0-1986 GCA_964588185.1 uncultured Alcaligenaceae bacterium
CAACCGGCAGAACTTATTTGAGTTCATGGCCAGCCCGGTCAGCAGTGAAAAGCCGAAGGGAGTAACGGTTCGGGAAATTGCCGCGACCATGCAACGCGTCAAAACCAACGGCGAAAAAATCCTGGCGGTCCTTGGGCCGGCGGTTGTTCATACCGGTGGCGTGGAACATATCTGTAAATTGATCCGCGCGGATTACATTCAGGTCATCTTTGCCGGCAATGCCTTGGCTACCCACGACATTGAACAAGCTCTCTACGGGACGAGTTTAGGTGTTTCCTTAGACCGGGGGTTACCCGCTGAAGAAGGCCATGAACATCACTTGCGCGCCATTAATGCTATTCGCCGTTGCGGCAGTATTCGCACGGCTGTCGAAAAGGGCACCCTCAAGAGCGGAATCATGTACGAGTGCATCAAGCACAATCTACCCTTTGTTCTGGGCGGAAGTATTCGCGACGACGGCCCTCTTCCGGAGGTCATCCCAAATGTCCTGGAAGCTCAAGATCAAATGCGGGAACAAATCCGCGGAGTTGGATTTTGCCTGATGATTGCCTCGGCATTGCATTCCATCGCCACCGGCAACCTGCTCCCGGCTTGGGTCAAGGTGGCTTGTGTGGATATCAATCCGGCTACCGTTACGAAACTGACCGACCGCGGAACAGCCCAAAGTGTGGGCATTGTTACCGATGTCGAGCCTTTCTTGCGGTCCCTGGTTCAGGAGCTGGTGGTTTAAATGGGGTGAGTTAGCCAACCGAAAATTCCCGAAACCAAACAACCTTACCCTTTAGGTGTTCTCATGTCCCAACCGCGCATCCTGATGTGCTCGCCCGACTATTACAACATCGAATATGAAATCAACCCGTGGATGAGCCGGGAACGGGACAGCGTTCTCCAATTCGCCATCAAACAATGGCAGAAACTTTACGACACCTTGGTCCAACTAGGGGTAGAAGTTGAGTTGTTAACTCCTCAGCCCGGTTTGCCGGACTTGGTTTTTACAGCCAATGCCGGTGTGGTTTACCGCAACCAATTTGTCAGCTCCTGCTTTCGCCATGAAGTTCGTGCCAAGGAATCTCCCTTCTTTGACCAGTGGTTCCAGGAACATGGCTTTCAGGTCCACCATTTGCCGGCGGGAACCTATTTCGAAGGAGCCGGAGATGCCCTCTTTTGCGGGACGGCTCTTTTTGCCGGTTACCGTATTCGCAGCGACATTCATGGCCAGCAGCAATTGGGGAATATCCTGGGAATTCAGGTTCTGCCCATGGAGTTGGTGGACAAGCGATTCTACCATCTGGACACCTGTTTCTGCCCGTTGGCTCCCGGCGAGGCAATGTATCATCCAGGTGCTTTTGATGACTATGGCAAAAGGGTTCTGGAAACTCATATCCCCAATCTGTTAACGGTGGAGGAAACGGAAGCTGTGAATTTCGGCTGCAATGCGGTGGTCATCGGCAAAACGGTGATTCTAAACGAGGGATGCGGCAATCTATTGAAGGACCTGGAAAGACGCGGATATCAGCCGATTACCTTGAACCTGGGCGAGTTCCTCAAATCCGGGGGGAGTGCCAAATGTCTGACCATTCGGTTGGATGGAGAAGAGGCGGCCTTGTGGAAAAATTCGGATGAATAAAAAATCCAAGATTCTTCAAATATCGCCCGAAACTTTTGGTAGTCACTTGCGTTAAATGCATATCTCACCTTCCAGCACTTGCTGGAAAGCTTTCCAATCAATCAGGAAGAATTTCCCTTCGTTGCCGGGAGTGCCGGCAAGAAGGAGATGTTCTATATCCGGAGTCCCTCCCATGCAGAAGTTCTTGAGTCCGATTTTTGGTTTGCTCGTGCTGGCATTCCTCTTTGCCGGTTTTGTTTCTGAAGCGGATGCTCAGAAGAAGAAAAAGAAGAAAGGCAAAGCGGTTGCTGGGTCGGTTGTGAAAGTGGAGATCAAGGATGGCGAAGGCACTTTGACTGTCAAAACCAATGCAAAAAAGA
>CAZPPD010001092.1:0-1981 GCA_964588185.1 uncultured Alcaligenaceae bacterium
ACTGTCGAAGAGGGTGCGGCTGCGAAGCACTAATCCTGCCCAGGAAGCAATGGCCGCTCCCTAGCGGCTGGTAACACCATCGGGGGCGAAATCATCCGCTCGGGACACATGAATGAGCCCGGAGTTATGCCAAATAGTTAGTGGTTGGTTTTCCAAACTTCGGTGTTGCTTGGCATATTGAGGAACTTTGTAATAAAACTTGTGATCGGGGTTGGTTATAGTTACCCAGAAATCATGATTCACAAAATCGGAATGCTTGGGATAATTTCGCACAGAGCCGTAGCGCAGCGGAATCAGGTCATAGGCCGTGGCATGCGGATTGTCGTTATTGTTTTTGCGAACTTTGCTGATTGTGCGGAGGACCGTGAATTCTTCCGGAACCCAATCCCCTGCCCCTTCTCTTGACTTGCCGTTTTCATCCGGGTTGAACGGATCAATGTCCAACCGGAATTTCCCTGAATTTTCTTCGCGCGCCTTTCTTCGAACCAGACGAACGATATTGTTATCCGGCTTGGCATTGGGATTCATGGCATCGGTCAGCCACATGTCCATTTTCCAGCACCCGACGTGCAAATGAATGTCGCGGCGGTCCTTTTGGCGGTTAAAATAATTGCGAGCCGTAGCCCCGACTTTCGCTTCGATGATGCCGTCATCTTTAAAGTCATATTCGATGAGATAGCGGTAATTTCCACCGCTGAAAAGCGACCAGAGCATCAGTTTTTCTCCCCGCCGGGCTTTGCCGCCGGTACTAACCCACCTCAGACCGTCGTCGTGAACTTCCTTGGCGACCTTGCGGCTCATGCGCTCATCCTTGGAGGTTAAAATTTCCCCCGGAGCAACACAGTTCGGTCCGAGGTACTCTTCCTTCAGGCGAAGCAGGGAGAAGCTGAACTTGCCGACATCAAAAAAGGTCGGGCTGGTGGTGTCGTAAGGGACAAACATTTCTCCCAGTTCCAGGTTCTTGAGTACGGTAACCCACTGCACTTTGCCATAGCGGTCCTTGTACATGAACTTCGCGGATTTGATGGCCAAAACGCTTGCCGGCCGCTGACTGCTCTTGCCCCGGACCCCGTTGTTGGGGCTGGTGATGGTCCATTCAATCTCCCATGCCGTATCGCTTTTGGTCAGATCCTTGGGGTCTGCTTTCCCAGCCGGGAATCCTTGTTTGACGATGTTGCGGACCGTTTTTTCCTCGTTTGCGGGATCAGGGATGTCCGCTCGCCCTCGACGCTGGGGAGCCCCCGAGGCCGTGTCGCCGGCGAGCAACACTAGCCCTACCGCGGCGCAGCAAAGAAATGTCAGGGCCAACATGCATTTGGTTTTCATTTGTTTTCCTCTAGTGAAATCCAATTGGAAGAAGAACATCTAGGGTTGAAAGGTCCTGGAATCCGGAAAGGCCTATCATACCATTTTTCATCAGGGGGAATAAGTATTCGTGAAATTTGACGGAATAAAAGGAAAGAATTAACAGAAAGGGATCGCTGCCGGCCGGTAAAGATAAGGAGATGGAGATTCTGGATACGGACGAGGAATAGGAATGGGCCTGAAGGTCCAGACCCATGTTGGAGAGCCGATAGCGGAAGCGGTTTATTTCTTCTTTGCTTTTTTCTTTTTATCGCCGGATTGAGCTTTTGCAGAAGATTTGCTTTCTGCTTTTTTCGAGCCGCCTTTTTTCTTTCCAAAGATGGCGTCATATCCTTCGGCGAAATTTTTGGTCTCTGCTAAAGCAACTCGAACAATACTCACCAGTAGACCTCCGTTTAATTGGATTGGGTAAGGCAGAATTTCGCATCCAATTGCGAGTCAAAACATCCTAGCTATTTATCGGCAGTTTATGTTTTCCGGGACAACTTGTCACGGGCAAAAATTTCCATCTTGGCTCGGAATTCGAAGGAATCTTCTCCCGGTAGCTGAATTGGCAAGAATCCAGCCGGTCCTTCTACCGGACCGCTCCACAATTGTTGCGAATAATCTGGCCGGT
>CAZPPD010001093.1:0-1978 GCA_964588185.1 uncultured Alcaligenaceae bacterium
CGAGAATCCAAGCTCGTGGTTCAAGCATGTAAATATTGGACAGATCCAAAACTGCTGCCGCCCCACCGACAAACGTAGTGAGCAACGATTGCAGTTCCGAGAAGAGCATGTCAAAGAACAGGGGGTTACCAAACTTCAAACCTGCTGCGGTGAGGTTCATGTCACCTACTGCAACTTGGATCGGCAGGCTGTATTTGAGCGGCTTTTCTTTTTCCTCTTCCTCATCCGGCAGTTCCAATTCCTCTAGTTGTTCCGGGGTTAGCTGACTTACATCAATCAGGGCATCCGAAGCAACAAACTTTGTGGTCTCATCCAGTTCGTCGTTTCGGCCGAGATTGCCGTCCCAGATTTCCGAATAGGTGAGCAGGAACCGAGACAGATTATTGAGGTCGGAGAAGACGGGAATACTAAAGCCGACAAAGCCGACAAAGCCGCGCACGTTCATTTGCCGCTGGGCAAAAATATAGTTGCCGTCATTGACCTGCACCGCCTCACTAAAGAAGGCTCCTGGGGCATCGGAATCGCGGTCCGGCAATGCCGCAGGGCTGTTGGGATCAAGGTGTGTGGGATTGAGGACGGATTCGTACCCATCTTCGAAGTTCCAAATGTAGATACTATCTATATCAGCCTGGTTGGTTCCCTGGAAAGCAACGTTGCCGAGGTTGTTGATCGATGGTCCGAAACCTAAATCAGAGAACCATTCCTCACTTTCCTGAGCTACGATGTCAAATTTGTAAGCGGACGGATCAGCCAAAACCATGATGGACACGGTTCCGGTGCTGATGCTTGGGTCTTCACCAGTTGGTGGGCAATTCGGGTCGGTAGTGGCAAACGGATTTTCCACGAAGTATTCGAACGTATCAACAACATCTACTCCCTGCTCGGCAAACTCCATCAGGGCGACAGAAGCAGTGGGGTCGTACTCGAAACTGCCGTCGGGAAACATCGTTACAATTGCCCCGTACTGCGACAATAAAGTCACCGAGGCTTCGATGTCCGACGTTTCTCCTTCATCCGGATCAAAGTCATTTGTTAGTACCCCATCTTCAACAGGTACCAAGAGCTTCTGTCCCCGGACTGTCCAGTAATTTCGTTCCAGCCCATCGTTCACTGCATGAGGTGCATCGTCCTCCCCATGAATCCGAATAGTGACGGTTGCCGAGGAGGACAAGACATGAGAATCGACTACGGTGTAGGTGAAGGTGTCATCAAATTCTGCACCGGCCGGTAGGGCTTTGAAAGCATCTCCTGGGATGTAGTCAAAACTGCCGTCCGTGCGGATATTAACCAAAGCTCCGCCGGCACTCACCACATCAGAAGCGGCCACATCTACGATCAATGGGATGGCGTCATTATCCGGATCGAAATCATTCGCCAGGAGCCCGGTTTCCCCTGGGTGGACCAAGGTGCCATTGGCACAGACATTTCCATAGAAATCGTTTTCGGCCTCAGGAGCATCGTTGATCCCAATGATAGTCAACAAAGCAGTTCCTTCAGCCGTGGCATTTTGCCCGTCAACGATGGTGTAGGTGAACTCATCGTCAAGGGTATCTCCCTCGGAAAGAGCTTCGATCTCCAAGACATCCGAACCGTCGTAGGTAAACTCACCATTCGGCAATAGTTGGACTTTAGCACCCAACAGAGAGTTGACTTCTACGAAGAATTCACCTGTGGGAATATCAATTTGAATTGGCGGGTCGGAAGGCAAGCCATCCGGATCATAATCATTCGTTAGAACGCTTACCAGGTCATGATCCCCATCTTCGAAGACATCGAAACTGTCTTCCTCTGCAACCGGAGCAACATTCGCATTGCTGTTGACGACGATTTCGGCAGTTGCCGTTACGATGCCGCCAAAGTTATCGGCAATCGTGTAGGTAATTAAGTCGACTATACTTTCCCCGGCTAACAAAGATTCAAATGCGGGCACTCCGGAGGAATCATAAATAATCATTCCATTATCTAAAGTAACCTGAGC
>CAZPPD010001094.1:0-1970 GCA_964588185.1 uncultured Alcaligenaceae bacterium
ACTACCTGGCCGGTGTTAACATCCCAAACCAAAGCGGTCTTGTCATAGGACCAGGAAACCAACCATTTGCCGTCGGGAGAAAAACTGCAACCGGCAACAATGTCGGCATGAGTGCCCAGTGGTTTCCCATCCAGATTCTTTTCCGTATCCCAAAGAATTAAATTGCGAACCCAAGAGGCGGTGGCCAACCATTTACCGTTGGGGGAAAACGCCAGCGTAGAGATGGGGCGGGTGTGTGCCAAAAACATACATTTTTTCGACTGGCTTTCGGCATCCCATTGGCTGAGCATTCCTTCCATGGTTCCGGCAAACCAGGATTGTTTATCCGGGGAGATTGCGCAAGCGGAAACCGGCTTATTGGCAACCTCCAGGCTTCCCATCACATTCCCATTGGTAAGATCCCAAAAGCGGAGGGAGCCATCCCAGCCGGAAGAAAGGAGATAGGAATTATCCGGCGAATAGGAGCAATATAATGCTTCGCCTTCATGTCCGCCGTTGGAATATAACGATTCTTCCAGACGAAGAGAAATCACAGCAATCCCCCATCCCCCCGAGTTCCGGGCTTCCAATTTGCAATACTCTGTCGAAATATAGGTCGAAAATCGACATTGAGCCAACAAAAATAGCCGGGAAACATACCTTTTGGCCGGGCATGATTTTTCATTTTTCCATGATATTTGTTTGGTATGCCCATTCCGAACTGCGGAATAAATAATCAATTGGGTGAGTGGGCATGTTCTTAAGCCGCCAACTTAAATTTTCCCTCGATCCATTTCCATGCTAGCCTTTCCAAAGACAGTGATTTGTCCCGGGGAGATTCCATGCGCGCTTCATGTTTTCCTTCTTCCGTCTGGTTCCTTCCATTAATCAGCTTTTTATTTTGGCCGGGAGACTCGGCTTCCGCGCAATCCAGACAAGCGCCGTCCCTTTACCGGATTGCCCAACAAGCCGTAGCCAAGGACTACACCAAAGAAACCAAGACTATTGGAGCCCGCTGGAATAATCCGTTCAAAGAAGTTCCCAAACAGGGCGGCCTTCTCATCGGTTTTGATGTCGCCGTGTGGAAGAACAACCAACGCCTGGAAATCATCGGTATCCGGCCAATTTATCGGACTGCCCTGGGAGTCGTTTACTTCAAGGAATACGGTCAGTTCCGCCAATCCCCCGAACCCAACAATCGCTTTTTTCGCAAGAAAGAAATCATAAATCTGAAGCTGAAAGCCACTCCGGGTTTTGCAGTGGGACAAATTACTGTACGAGAATCCGGGCGTTTGCTGGGAATGTGCCTCACCTATTTTCGGGTGAAGAGTAACCGTCTGGATGAAAAGTTGACCTACAAGAGTTCTTGGGTTGGTGAGAAAAAACACGGACGCGAACGCGAATTATCCAGCGAAGAAAATCCCATCGTGGGTGTCATCGGGCATGTCGGAGCAGAGCGTCTGGATTCCATTGGTCTGGTTCATTTGGATTTGCCGGAAGGTTTTTTGGAGCCGCCAAAGAAAGTTGTTTCCCAACCGGACCCCGTCAAACCAAAGGTTGACGCCCCGCTCCAACCCCTACAAGCCATCCCTAAAAAAGCCCCAGCCAAAGTAGCCAAGGTAAATCCTAAATTTATCCCGGATCCGCTAAAGAAAATTGCAGGCCAACATCCGGAGAAGGAAGAGCATCCGGAGGAACAAGCTCGAGAAGTAAAAAAGCAGTTACCTCAGGAGTTCCAAAAAACGGCAGAGGATCGTGAGGAAGTGAGCAATGGAACGAACTGGCTCCTCCTTTGTCTGGTTTTCTTCGGAGTGACCACAATAATCATTTTCGGTTCGATGGTTTTATTCAGCATTTTGGGGACTGAGGAAAAGGGAAAACCGAAAAAGAAACGGAAAGCCTTGGGCCCGCCCCTACCGCCTCAATTTCAACACAGCCTAGCGCATTGGACCACCGAGTTGACTCTGGACTCCCCTCAACTAACGACCGCT
>CAZPPD010001095.1:0-1967 GCA_964588185.1 uncultured Alcaligenaceae bacterium
ACAAAGACTGGTCAAAATATGACACTGCTCACGTTGTCTTTCGTCCTAAAAATATGACGCCGGAACAACTTTTTCGTGGTTACCAGTGGTGCTATCAACGACTATTCTCTACCGCTTCCATTTGGCGGCGTAAGCCTTCCGACTGGCGGGCAGTCATGCCTTACCTGGCGATGTCGTATCTCTACAAACGGTCGAATCGCTTTTGGAATTTTCTGATCCGGAATCGATTAACTCACAAGATATGGGGACCTTTAGTCGAATTAACCCGGCGACGCCACGTCCGCTTTCGCAAAAAGCTGGAAAAGAATGAGGTGCCGGGTTGCACGAATCCAGAGATCGGTCTTAGTGGAAGTCTTGTCTCTGCGGGTGTGTAACTCGGGGACAGGATTAAAGAATCAGAAAAGGTTATACAGCTACCCATATTTATAACATATTGAAATCCTATCATCTTGTTTCTGACCCCCTTTCTCCGTACATTTCCTGCAAACCCAATCAGTACGCTTACTTAAAGGGCAACCGAAACCATGAGCAAATATGTTTATTTCTTTGGCAGCGGCAAAGCAGATGGCCGTACGGATATGAAAAACACCCTTGGGGGTAAAGGAGCAAACCTGGCCGAAATGTCCATCATCGGGCTTCCGGTTCCAGCCGGTTTCACCATCAGTACCGATTACTGCAATATCTTCAATGATCTTCTTGCCAAGAAACAATCTCCCTACACCGATGAGCTCAAGAAACAGGTTCAAGATGCCCTGACACAGACCGAGAAATCCATGGGCATGAAATACGGGGATGCCGACAACCCCTTGCTAATCAGTTCGCGCTCCGGTGCCCGCCAATCCATGCCCGGGATGATGGAAACGGTTCTCAATGTGGGTCTATGCAGCAAAACCATCCCCGGCCTTATCAAAAAGACCAAAAACGAGCGATTCGTCTGGGATGCATACCGCCGCCTCATCACTATGTATTCCGACGTGGTGATGGAAAAAGCCGAAGGCATCGAACCCGCCGAAGGCCAAGGTATCCGCATCCAACTGGAACATTTGATGGAAGCTCTCAAGGAAAAGAAGGGCATCAAAAACGATGTCGAAATGACCGTGGACGACCTGAAAACGTTGTGCGACCAGTACAAAGCCAAAGTCAAAGAAGTCCTGGGAAAAGAATTCCCCGATGACCCCATGGACCAACTGTGGGGAGCGATCGGAGCCGTCTTCAAGAGCTGGAATGGAAAACGGGCGGTGGCCTATCGCCGTATTGAAGGCATTCCCGATCAGTGGGGAACCGCGGTCAACGTTCAGTCCATGGTGTTCGGCAACATGGGAGACAATAGTGCCACTGGTGTTGCTTTTACCCGCAACCCGGCAACCGGTGACAACAAATTCTATGGGGAATGGCTGGTGAATGCTCAGGGGGAGGATGTAGTTGCTGGTATCCGTACTCCTAACCCCTTGAATGACGACACCAAAAACAATCAGAACCAGCACCTTCCTTCGTTGCAGGAAGCAATGCCCAAGATTTACAAGGAACTGGAAGATATTCGCAACAAACTGGAAAGCCACTACAAGGATATGCAGGACATTGAGTTCACCATCCAGGAAGGAACTCTCTATATGCTGCAAACCCGGACTGGCAAACGCACCGGAACTGCAGCATTGAACATGGCCATGGATATGTTGGACGAAAAGCTGATCGATGATGCCATCGCCGTCACCCGCGTCAAACCGAGCCAACTTGACGAACTCCTACACCCCTTGGTCGACCCGAAAGCCGAAGAAAAATCAGACGCCATTGCCAAAGGCTTACCTGCCGGTCCGGGTGGAGCATCCGGTGAGGTAGTTTTCACGGCGGATGAAGCTGTGGCCGCCTACAAAGCCGGCAAGAAAGTAATAATGGTCCGCGACGAGACCAGCCCCGAAGACGTCGAAGGGATGCGAGCCGCCGAGGGAATTCTAACGGCTCGCGGCGGG